>NZ_WBMR01000072.1 GCF_008923365.1 Actinomadura montaniterrae | reverse complement strand
GGCGCCCGGCCCACGTCCGGGCCGGGCGCCGCGTCAGCGTGCGTCCAGGGCGCGCAGCAGCTCGCCGGCCGCGTCGTCGAGCGCGGCGATGAGCCGGCGGCCGGCGAGGATGCTGTGGCACAGCGCGGCCCGCTCGGCGTCCGCCGCCGGCAGGTCCGCGTCCAGCGCCCGCATGAACCGCTCGAGGATCTCCGCCGGGCGCGCGGGCGGCGCGAGCGCCGGGTCGCCCGCGAGGATCGCCCGCTGCAGCTCCCGCAGGCCCGGGCCGGGGTCCAGGCCCGCCTCCTCGGCCAGCACGCGGCGCGCGTCGCCGAACGCGCGCAGCGCGTCCGCCCGCCGCCCGGACCGGTACAGCGCCGTCATCAGCCGCGCCCACAGCTCCTCGCGCAGCGGGTGCCGCGCCGTCAGCGCGGACAGCTCCGGCACGAGCGCCGCGTGCCGGCCGAGCCGCAGCTCCGCGTCGATCCGGTCGCGCAGCGCCCCGAACCGGGCCTCGGCGAGCCGCTGCGCCTCGGCCCGCACCAGCGGGACGTCCGGCACGCCCGCGTAGGCGTCCTCGCCGCGCCAGGCCACCGCCGCGTCGCGCAGCAGCCGGGCCGCGCGGGCGTCGTCGCCCTCCCGCGCCGCCGCGCCGCCCTCCCGGACGAGCCGCTCGAAGGCGTGCGCGTCCAGCTCGCCCGGCCGCACCCGCAGCAGGTAGCCCGGCCCCGTCCGCAGGATGCGGTCCGGGTCGCCGAGCGCGCGGCGCAGCCGGTGCACGTACGACTGGATGTTCTTCGTGGCCGACTTCGGGGGCTCCTCGCCCCACAGGCCGTCGACCAGCGTCTCCAGCGCCACGGGCCGGTTCGCGCCGCACAGCAGCGCCGCCAGCAGCCCGCGCGTCTTCGGGGTGCCGAGCGGGACGGGCCCGGCCGCGCCGCGCACCCGCAGCGCCCCGAGCACCTCGAAGCGGACGGCCGGCCGCGCCGCGCCCTCCGGGACGCCCGGTGCCCCCGTGGCGGTGATCCCCGCATCGCTCGCTCTTACCAGGACTCTTGTACCCGACATGAGCCGCCTTCCAGGACGGGATGAGCCTCGTCCCGGACCGTAATGAACACCGATTTCGTCTCGCTTACACGGCGCTCCGACAGGCCCGGACGGCCGTAATCGCCGGGCCGCCGCGCCCGCGCGCCCCGCGGGGAATCGCACCGCCCGGGCCGGTGTTGCCGTAGCCGTAAGGCCCCTGAGAGGAGAACGGTGATGGCAACGAAGGCCCTGACGCGCGAGACGTTCGACGAGACGGTCGGCGGCGACGGCATGGTGCTGGTCGACTTCTGGGCGTCCTGGTGCGGGCCGTGCCGCCAGTTCGCCCCGGTCTACGAGCGGGTGTCGGAGCGGCACCCCGACGTGGTGTTCACCAAGGTCGACACCGAGGCCGAGCAGGACCTCGCCGCGGCCTTCCAGATCAGCTCGATCCCGACGCTGATGGTCGTCCGGGACCGCGTGGTGCTGTACTCCCAGCCGGGCGCGCTGCCCGAGGAGGCCCTCGAGGACCTCATCGCGCAGGCCCGCGCCCTCGACATGGACGAGGTGCGGCGCGAGGCGGAGGCCCACAAGAGCGCCTGACCCGTTCCGGACCCGACCCGCGCGGGCCCGCCCATGGCCGCCATCGGACGCTTCGCGCCCGCGGCGGCCACAGGACGCCCGCGTTGTGCACCATGTGAGCAGGCGGCCGGGGGAGGCGACATGGTCAGGCGCGACGCGCCGCTCGGCCCGCTGGAGGCGGGCGACCCCGTCTCCACGGGGCCGTACACGCTCCTCGGCCGGCTCGGGTCGGGCTCCATGGGCCGCGTCTACCTGGGCCGTTCCGCGGCGGGGCGGCTCGTCGCGGTCAAGACGATCCGCGCCGAGCTGGCCCGCGAGGCCGACTTCCGCACCCGGTTCGCGCACGAGGCCGCGGCGGCCCGGCGGGTCAGCGGGGTCTACACCGCCTCGGTCGTGAACGCCGACCCGGACGCCGAGGTGCCCTGGCTGGCCACGGCGTACGTCCCGGCGCCCTCGCTGGAGCTGCTGGTCGCGGAGGCGGGGCCGCTGCCCGTCGCGGCGGTGCGGTGGCTGGCGGGCGGATGCGCGGAGGCGCTCGAGTCGATCCACGCGGCGGGCCTCGTCCACCGCGACCTCAAGCCGTCCAACGTGCTGGTGTGCGCCGACGGGCCGCGCGTCATCGACTTCGGGCTGGCGCACGCGCGGGAGCGGGCCCGGGTGACGCTCAGCCGCGTCGCGGTCGGCACCCCCGCGTTCATGGCGCCCGAGCAGGCGCAGGGGTCGCGGGTCGTGACGGCCGCGAGCGACGTCTACGCGCTCGGCGCGACCCTGCTGTACGCGGCGACCGGCCACGGCCCCTACCGGGGCGAGGGCGCGCTCGAGCTGATGGCGCAGCTCGCCACCCTGCCGCCCGACCTCTCCGGGCTCGCCGTCGAGCTGGAGACGCTGGTGCGCGGCTGCCTGGCGCGCGACCCGGCGCGGCGGCCGTCGCCCGGCGACGTGCTGGCGTCGGTGTCGGACTACCTGCGCCACGGGCGGGCCGAGCCGGGCCTGTCGGGGACGGCGCTGAACCTGGTCAGGGACTACGCCGAGGGGCCGCGGCTCCCGGTCGGCGAACCGGCCCCCGCCGGCCCCGCGCCGCGGCCGGAGGGCCCGGCGGCGGTCCCGGAGCGTCCGCCGGTGGTCATCGGAGGCGTGCGGGACGGCCGGTCGTCGGTCTCCTCCGCGCGGACGTTCTTCCGCGAGCCGCGCAACACGATCGCCTCGGTGAGCGCGATCGTGCTGATCGGCGTCGGCGCGCTGCTGGCCCGGACGTTCTGGTCGGGCGGCGGCTCGGCCGGGGCGGACCCCGCCGAGGGACGGCCCCCCGTCGGCCGGGCGGCGGAACCCCCGGCCCCGCTGGGCGGCGCCGGGGACCGTCCCACCGGGAATCCGAGGATCGTGGTCAACCAGCCGCAGGGCGACGGCGTGACGGTGTTCGTGGTCCACGGGACGGGCTGGCGGCCGGGGGACCAGGTCCAGGTGAGCCTGGACGCCTACGGCGCGCGTCCCGGCCCCGTCGTCGACCACATGGGCACCTTCAACTACGCGGTGAACCAGGCCCACGAGTTCGTCGCGGGACCGTTGCCGCTCGGCGTGCACACCTTCGCCGCCCGCACCGGCGGCGCCCCCGCCCGCACGACGTTCCGCGTCGTGCCCTGAGTCAGGAGCCGCGGCTCAGGAGCGGGCCTTGGTCCACTCGGGGCTGTCGAGGAAGTGGTTGTCGAACCGTTCCTGCGACTCCAGCAGCTCCTCCAGCGTCGCCTCGCCCCTGCCGAGCCGGCCGAGCAGCCGGAAGTACTCGAACCGCTCGACGCCCGGCGTGATGACGATCAGCAGGTCCGCGGTGCTGCCGGGCGGGGCGGCGAACGCGTGCGCCATCCCCGGCGGCACGACGACGAGGTCGCCCTCGCCGGCCTCCAGGACCTGCTCGCCGGCCAGGATCTGCGCGGTGCCGCCCAGCATGTAGAACAGCTCCGTGGACCCGGCGTGGTAGTGCGGCGTCGCGCCGTTCCCGCCCTCGGCCAGCGTCACCCGCTGCGTGCTGAGCGCGCCGCCGGTGCTGCTGGAGTCCGCGAGCAGCCGCACCGCCGCGGGCACGTCCCCGATGGTCTCGGCCTCGTCCCCGCGTACCACGACCGCGCCCGGCTCGATCTGCGTCATCGCGCCACCTCCGCGGCCAGCCTAGCCCTCGACGATCAAGCCGCCCACACGGTCTTGGCGTTGCAGAACGCGTGCATGCCCTGCGAGGACAGCTCCCGCCCGTACCCGGACCGCTTGACGCCGCCGAACGGCAGCTCCGGATACGACGTGGTCATCCCGTTCACGAAGACCTGCCCCGCGTCCAGCTCGCGGACGAACAGCTCCCGCTCGGCCGGGTCGCGCGTCCAGGCGTTGGACCCGAGGCCGAAGCCGGTGGCGTTGGCCAGCGCGATCGCCTCGTCCGCCCCGTCGACGCGGAACAGCGACGCCACCGGCCCGAAGACCTCCTCGTGGAACATCCGCATGTCCCGCGTCACCCCGCCGATCACCGTGGGCGGGTAGTACCAGCCGGGGCGGTCCGGGCGCTCGCCGCCGCACAGGACGGCCGCCCCCTTGCCGACCGCGTCCGCTACCAGCTCCTCGACGTCGGCGCGGCCCTGCTCGCTGACCAGGGGGCCGACGTCGGTGTCCTCGTCCATCGGGTCGCCGACCTTCAGGGCCCGCATGTTCTCCACGAACAGCCGCTCGAACTCGTCGGCGCAGCCGCCGTCGACGATGAACCGCTTGGCGGAGATGCAGCTCTGCCCGTTGTTCAGGCACCGGGAGGTGGCCGCCGCCTCCGCGGCCGCCGCGATGTCGGCCGACGGCATCACGACGAACGGGTCGCTGCCGCCGAGCTCCAGCACCGTCGGCTTGATCTCGTCGCCGGCGATCGCGGCGACGGACCGCCCCGCCGGTTCGCTGCCGGTCAGCGTGGCCGCCTTGACCCGCGGGTCGCGCAGCACCCGCTCGACCTTCGCCGACCCGATCAGCAGGGTCTGGAACGCGCCCTCGGGGAACCCGGCGCGGCGGAACAGGTCCTCCAGGAACAGCGCCGTCTGCGGGACGTTCGAGGAGTGCTTGAGCAGGCCCACGTTGCCAGCCATCAGCCCGGGCGCGGCGAACCGGATCACCTGCCAGAGCGGGAAGTTCCACGGCATCACCGCCAGCACCGGCCCGAGCGGCTGGTAGTGGACGTAGGCGTCGCGGGCGCCCACGGCCTCGGGATCGGCGGGGCGGTCGGCGAGGAACTCCGCGGCGTGCTCGGCGTAGTACCGGCACGCCTTCGCGCACTTCTGTGCCTCCGCGATCGCGGCCTTGAGGGTCTTGCCCATCTCGGTGGTGAGCATCGCGCCGATCTGCCCGGCCTCGTCGTCCAGGATCCGGGCGGCGGCGTTCATCCACTCCGCCCGCCGCCCGAGGTCGGTCGTGCGGTACGCGGCGAACGTCTCGGCGGCCCGTCCGATGCGCCGGTCGACCTCCTCGTCGGCCAGCTCGTCGAAGGTCTTCTCCACGTGCCCGGTCGCGGGGTTCGTGGTGGCGATCGTGGTCATGTCCGGATGCTCCCTGGGTGTCCGCGTGTCCCCCGGGACGTGCCCGTGCGCCCTCCCGGGAAACACGGCGCCCGGGCGGCCGCGCCGCGCCGGAACCCCCGTGCGGCGGGGGCTGCGGGCCAGTGTCCGTTTCCTGGTGCTGAGCTGGGCAAACGTGACATGCCTCATACACTTCTCTTGACCGGAACGTTCCACGGAACCGGTGGCGTTTAACCCCCTTTGACACTGCCTTTGAAGGGGAGAGGACCTTGGCGATCCCGGTGATGCTGCGCTCGATGCGCCATCACAACTACCGGCTGTGGGCCACCGCGGACTTCGTCTCGATCACCGGGACGTGGATGCAGGTCCTGGCGATGAACTGGCTCATCCTGTCCATCACCCACTCGGCCACCAGCGTCGGGCTCGGCCTGGTCCTGCAGGCGCTGCCGACCATGCTGCTCGGCCCGTGGGGCGGCGTGATCGCCGACCGGCTCCCCGCCCGCTACGTCGTCGCCGCCGGGCAGATCGCGCAGGCCGCGCTGTCGACCGTGCTCGCGGTGATCGCCGCTGGCGACCCGTCCGGCACCGGCGGCCTGTACGCGATCTCGCTGGCGTCCGGCATGGTCACCGCGATGACCTCGCCCGCGCTCGGCCGGTTCGGCGCCGAGGTCGTCGGCCCCGAGGACCTGTCCAACGGCCTGGCGCTCGGCTCGGTGCTGAGCTCCGGCGGCCGGATCCTCGGCATGAGCCTCGCCGGCGTGATCATCCCGCTGGCGGGCGTGCCCGGCGCGTTCGCCGCGAACGCGGTGAGCTTCCTCGGCGTGCTGCTGGCCATCGCGCTGATGCGCACGAAGGAGCTGCACGTGCTGCCGCCCGCGAAGCCGGGCGAGCGCGGCATCGTGGCCGGGTTCCGGTACGTCCTCGGCAACCCCCGGCTGCTGATCATGTTCGGGCTCGCCTTCGCGCTCGGCAGCCTCGGCCGCAACTACCAGGTGACGATGGCGGCGATGAGCGAGGGGCCGCTGCACGGCGGCGCCGGCGGCTACGGCGCCCTGTCGGTGCTCTTCGCCGTCGGGACCGTCCTCGGCGGCGTGTACGCCGCGTCCCGCACCCGGCTCCCGCTCCGGCTGCTGCTGATCACCGCGACGATCTGCTCCGCCGGCCAGCTGCTCAGCGGCTTCGCGCCGTCCCTGCCGCTGTTCGGCGCCGCGATGCTGCCGATCGCGGCCGGCGCCGTCGTCCTGGACACCACCGTCGCCACCCGCGTCCAGCTGGACAGCCCCGGCCACCTGCGCGGCCGCGTCATCGCCGCGCAGGGCATGGTCGGCGCCGCGTCCGGCGCGGTCGGCGGCCCCGCGCTCGGCGCGCTCTGCGACACCCTCGGGCCCCGCACCGCGCTCATGCTGGCCGGGACCGTCTGCCTGGCGGTCGCGCTCGCCGCCGCCTACGGCTTCGCCCGCGTCCGCCGCACCCGTCCGGCCACCGCCGCGACCGTCCCCGCCGCCGAGCCGTTCCCCGGCCTGGTCGCGGCCGAGGCCTGACCGGCCCGGCCGCCGGCCCGGTCACGGCGCCGCAGCCAGCCGGGCGCGCACGCCGGCGGCGGCGCGGAGCACGGCCTCCCATTCGGCGGGCGAGGCGTCGACCGGACGGTGCGCGGTGAAGAGCGGGTTCAGCTCGACCCGCCGCTCCCCGGCGACCTCGCGGGCGAAGTCGAGCATCCGCCGCGCCGGGTCGTCGCCGCGCCGCGCGCCGAGCGTGGCGACGACCTCGTCCAAGGCGGCGGCGAGGTCCGCGCCGGGAGCGGTGACCGCCCCGCCGCAGCGGGCGAGCTGCTCCTCGTAGCGGTCCTCCCAGAACTCCACGCGCCATCCCGGCCACAGCCCGCCGAGCGCGGGCACCAGGCCCTTGCAGGACCCCTGGATCCAGACGCCCGCCGTCCGTGCGCCGGTGTCCACGTGCAGGCCGCCGGACGGGATCTCCGGCAGGTCCAGCCGGGGGAGCCCCCCGGCGGGCAGCCGGTCCAGCAGGGCGGGGCCCTGCCAGGCGGTGTGCACGTACCACCCGAGCGGGTAGGCGACGCACCCCTCCGGCGTCCGGACGGTGAGGAGGTGGACCTCCCCGTCGAGGTCGGTGTCGGTCTCCGCCGGCAGGAGCCGCTCCTCCTCGTCGGGGGCGCGGACGGCCGACCGGTCGAGGCCGGCCGCCGCGGCGAGGTCGCCGATGCCGTCGTAGGCCCAGCGGACCGTCCAGCCCGGCCACATCGGCTCCAGCAGCGCCAGGAAGGCCCGCTTGCACGGCAGTTCCAGCATCAGCTGGTCGCCGTAGAACACCAGCCGCCGGGTCGTTCGGTCGACAACGGCACCGCCCTCGGCCCAGGCGTCGTTCATCCAGTCGCGCTCCGGGTCGTCGCAGCGGTGCTGCGCGGCGATGAACCGGGCGGCCGGGCCCGGGCCCGCGGCCAGGGCCGAGCACACCACGTCGGCTCCCCAGTGGGAGTAGTGCAGGCGTATGCCGCCGTTGTCGATCAGGACGAAGTTGGCGCGGGCACCCATGTGCGGTGACGGTACCGGCCACCGGCGTCGGTTTCCGGTGGTTTTCGCGGTGGTCAGCCGGTGGCGGGGCGGAGAAGGGCCTCCTGGGCGATGGACGCGACGAGCGTGCCGTCCGCCGTGTGGAGCGTTCCGCGCGCGAGGCCCCGCGCGCCGTGGTTCGTCACCGGCTCCACCGAGTAGAGCAGCCACTGGTCCACGCGCGGCGGACGGTGGAACCACATCGCGTGGTCCAGCGTGACGGCCGTGACGAGCCGCTTCGGGGAGCCGGGCGCGCGGGCGCTGCTCACCACCCCCATGTCGGACAGGTAGGCCAGCAGGCACGCGTGCAGCGCCGGGTCGTCGCCGACCGGCCGGTCCGCGCGGATCCAGAACGGGTGCGGCATCGGGAACTCGCCCTCGCCCGGCGGGTTAACCACGCGGATCTCGAACCCGATCGGATGCTTGAAGAACCCCGGCAGCGTCGGCTCCGGCAGACCCTCCGGAGCCGGCGTCCCGGACGGGCCGGGCGGCTGCCAGTCGAAGCCGTCCTCCGGGTCGTGGAACGAGGCGATCAGCTCCAGGATCGGCTTGCCGCCCTGGCTCGCGGTGACGTGCCGGGTGGAGAACGAGCGCCCGTCGCGGGTGCGGGCCACCTCGAACCGCAGCGGCTCCTCCGGGGCGCCCGGACGGATGAAGTAGGCGTGCAGCGAGTGCGGCGGCCGCCCGTCCGCGGTGCGGCAGGCGGCCCGCAGCGCCTGCCCGGCGACCTGGCCGCCGAACAGCCGGGGCCGTCCCACCGACGGGGAGTCCGCCACGAAGACGTCGCCGCCGAGCGCCGTCAGCTCGAACAGCCGCGCCATGTCCCGCGGGGCGTCGCCCATGAACCCTCCCCATGAACCGGTCCGGAGCCCGTCGGGCCGCGTACGGCGCCGACCTTATCCGCGCGGCCGGACGTATCGGTCATCCGGGTGGGAACACTCCGCGGTTGGGGAGAGCGGTGCGAGCGCCGCGCGCCGCCGACCTATGATCGCCGTGGGGGACGGCGGAGCGCCCGGGGGCCGTCGGCGCTCGCCCGGTCCCGCCGAGGAGATGAGAGAGGCAATGGCTGATATCACCGAGGCGCCCGAGTGGACGGCGCTGGCCGAGCACCAGGCGGCGCTGGCGGGCCGGAACCTGCGCGAGTTGTTCGCCGAGGACCCGGGGCGCGTCGAGCGCATGACCGTGACCGCCGGGGACCTCTGCCTGGACTACTCCAAGCACCGGGCGACCGCCGAGACGCTGGGGCTGCTCGTGGCGCTGGCGGAGCGGGCCGGGCTGCGCGACCGGATCGCGGCGATGTTCTCCGGGGAGCACATCAACGTCAGCGAGGACCGCGCCGTCCTGCACACCGCGCTGCGGCTGCCGCCGGGGGAGGCGCTGACGGTGGACGGCCAGGACGTCGCCGCCGACGTGCACGCCGTCCTGGACAGGATGTCCCGGTTCGCCGAACGCGTCCGCTCGGGGGAGTGGACCGGGTTCACCGGCAAGCGGATCACCACCGTCGTCAACATCGGCATCGGCGGCTCCGACCTCGGCCCCGCGATGGCCTACGAGGCGCTGCACGACTACGTGGACGCGGGGATCTCCTGCCGGTTCGTCTCCAACATCGACCCGGCCGACATCGTCGGCAAGCTCGCTGGGCTCGACGCCGAGCAGACGCTGTTCGTCATCAGCTCCAAGACGTTCGGCACCCTGGAGACCCTCACCAACGCCAAGGTCGCGCGGCAGTGGCTGATCGACGCCCTCGGCGACGGCAAGGCCGTCTCCCGGCACTTCGTCGCGGTGTCGACCAACGCCGAGCGCGTCGCGGACTTCGGCATCGACACCGACAACATGTTCGGGTTCTGGGACTGGGTCGGCGGCCGGTACTCCTTCGACGGCGCGATCGGCCTGTCGCTGATGATCGCGATCGGCGGCGAGGCGTTCCGGGAGATGCTGGCCGGCTTCCGCGTGATCGACGAGCACTTCCGCACCGCGCCGTTCGAGGCGAACATGCCGGTGCTGATGGGCCTGCTCGGCGTCTGGTACACCGACTTCTTCGGCGCGCAGACCCGCGCGGTGCTGCCCTACAGCCAGCGGCTGTCGCGCTTCCCCGCCTACCTCCAGCAGCTGACGATGGAGTCCAACGGCAAGTCGGTGCGGGCCGACGGCGCGCCGGTCGTGGCGCAGACCGGCGAGATCTTCTGGGGCGAGCCCGGCACCAACGGCCAGCACGCCTTCTACCAGCTGCTGCACCAGGGCACCCGGCTGGTCCCGGCCGACTTCATCGGGTTCGCCGAGCCGTTCGAGGACCGGGCGGGCATGCACGACCTGCTCACCGCGAACCTGCTCGCGCAGACGTCCGCGCTGGCGTTCGGCAAGACCGCCGACGAGATCGCCGCCGAGGGGACGCCCGCCGCGGTCGTGCCGCACAAGGTGATGCCGGGCAACCGGCCGACCAGCACGATCCTGGTCCCGAAGCTGACCCCGAAGACGCTCGGCGAGCTGGTCGCCCTCTACGAGCACATCGTGTTCGTCGAGGGGTCGATCTGGGGCATCGACTCCTTCGACCAGTGGGGCGTCGAGCTCGGCAAGGTGATGGCGCAGGACCTCGCGCCGGCGCTCACCTCCGAAGAGCCGCCTACGGACGCGCCCGACGCGTCCACCGCGGCGCTCGTCCGCAGGTACCGCGAGATGCGCGGCCGCCGGGTCTGACCGGCGCGAACGGAACGGGCCCGCCGGTACGCCCGGCGGGCCCGTTCCGTTTCCGTTCGCGGTCCGGGGTCAGGCCCAGCCCTGCTCCTCCAGGATGGCCCGGTACTCGGCGTAGGAGATGAACCCGTCGAGGTTGGCGTCGGCCTTCTCGAACCGGTCCTGCGTCTCCGCGCGCGTCCACGCGAGCCCGAGGTGCTCCAGGACGAGCGTGAACTCCATCAGGTCGAGCCGCTCGTCCTTGCCGAGGTCCGCCCTGGTGAACACGGCGAGAAGATCGTCCTCGGTCGGCCTGGTGGTCATCTCGCTCCTCTGAACTGGTCCGATATGCCCCGCATCATAGACTCCGGGCATGCGCCGATCGAGCAGCACCGTGGTCGTCGTGGCGGGGGAGCGGGCCGGGGACGTGGTCGCCGGGCTGGACGGGCTGCACAACGTCCGCGCCCTCGTCCGCGGCGACGCCCCGCACGCCGAGTTCGCCGCGCTGGTGGGCCGCGCCGGCGGCACCTACGTGGTGCACGACGACGACCCGCTCGCCGCCGTCCGGGACGCCTGGACCGCCTTCTTCGACGGGGTGTCCGCGCCCGGCCCGCTGGAGGTCGCCGTCGAGGAGGCCCTCGCCGCGCTGCGCGCGGACCGCGTCCAGCTCCCCGACTACTACGTCGTCCTCGACCCCGAGGAGCTGCCCGAGACGGTGCGGCACTGGTGGCTGGGCGTGCTGGCCGGCGCCGCGCCCGCCCGCGTCGTCCCGGCGCCGTCCTCGCCGCCGCGGGTCGCCGCCGAGCTCGGACGGCTGTCGCCCGGCCGCTGGTGGCCGGACGACCTGGCGTCCTGGCTGCAGGAGCTGCCTCGCACCGTCCCCGACCGCGCCGGCCTCCCCGCGGGCTAGCCGGCAGCGCGGGCGCCGCCCCTCACGCGCCGCCGGTCACTGGCCGCCGGTCAGTTCGGGGACGCGGTGCCGGTACCGCTCGATGAGCGCGGTGTTCCGCTCGTCGCCGCCCGGCACGTTCGCGCTCGTCCACCGGGGCGCCTCCACGCCGCGCGCGGCGGCGAGGTCGTCCAGGTCGGCGAGGATCCGCGACCACGCGTAGGCGGCGAGGATCGTGGAGACCGCGGCGGTCCGCGGCGCCTCCGGCGGGTGCAGGACGTCCCCGGGCGGCACCCGGGTGTCCACCACGATCGCGGCGTGGTCGGCGAGCACGGTCGCGGCCCGGGCGGCGGCGCCGCTCGCGGCACGGGCCGAGGTCACCGCGACCACCGGGACGTCCCGGGCCGCGCACTCCTCGGCGATCTCGACCGGGTACGGGTTGCTGCCGCTGGTGGAGAACACCACCGCGACGTCCGGAGGGGCGGGCGCGGCCTCCTTGACGACGGCCCGGCCGACGCCGGTGCGCCGTTCGGCGCGGGTGCTGCGGACGGCGTCGTCCAGCGGGAGCACGTCCGGCGCCCAGATCGGGCGGACCGCGGCGAGCCCGCCGGCCCGGTAGAACGTCTCGCACACCATCACCAGCGAATGCCCGGCCCCGGCGACGTGCACGATCCCGCCCGCCTGGACCGCGTCGAGGAGCAGCGCCGCCGCCGCGCCGATCGCCTCGCCGGAGGCGGCGTCGAGGTCGTCGAGCAGGGCCCGCACCCGGCCGGGGAGCCGCTGCCGCGCGGCGTCAGGCATCGGGCACGGCCTCCTTGAGGACGCCGGCGAGATCCTCGCGGCCGGGCGCGGCGCGCAGCCGGTCGGCCAGGCCGCCCGACAGCGACCGGGCCAGCGCGGAGAGCGTGCCGACGTGCGCGTCCGGGTCCGGCGTGCAGAACGCCAGCAGCAGGTCGACCGGGTCGTTGTCGGGATGCCCGAACTCCACCGGCGCGGCCAGCCGGGTCACGCCGACGCCGACGGCCAGCCCCCCGTCCTCGGGACGGGCGTGGACGAGCGCGAGGCCCTTGGCCAGCACGATGTACGGGCCGTGCTCCTCGACGACCCGCTCGCACGCCGCCGGGTAGCCGTCGCCCGCGGCGCCCGCGTCGACCAGCGCGGAGGCCGCCTCCCGGACGGCCTCGCGCCAGTCCCGCGCGGCGACGTCGTCGTTCGCGGCGATGACGGTCACGGCATCCACCCCTGCTCGGTCAGCCGCTCCTTCAGCTGCGCGGCCAGGCCGTCCTTGTCGAGGAAGTCGCTGATCGTGATGACGACGGGCGCGAGGTCGGCGATCTCGCCGGTGTGCATGCCCTGCCCGATCACCACGTCCGGGGACATGCCCCGCGCGGACGACACGTCGGTGTTCTCGACCCGGGCGTCCACGCCGAGCGCGCCGAGCGCGTCCTCGGCGGTCATCTTCAGCATCAGGCTGGAGCCCATCCCGACCCCGCATACCGCGAGGACCTCCAGCCGCCTGTCCAGTGCCATCTCGGTTCCCTCCGTTGTGGGTCGTTCACGCCTTCGCGGTCAGGCCTTCACGGTCAGGCCTTGGCGGTCGCCGCGTCGGCGGGCGCGGTCTCTGCCTCGACGGCCGCGCGGCGCCGGTCGGCGCGGCCGAGCAGCACCAGGGTGACCACGGTCGCGGCGAGCGCCACGACCGGCACGAGCCAGACCGAGCCCTTGCCGACGACCGGGTCCGTGGCCTTGAGCAGCCAGCCGATCGCGTACCAGTCGGGGTCGGCGAGCGTGGACAGCTCCGGCGCCGTCCGCTCGTACAGGCCCCAGGTGAAGCCCTGCCCGACCGCGAGGACCAGGCCGGAGATCACGCCGCCGAGGACGGCGCCGCGCCAGCCCGCCACGACGTTGCCGAAAAGCCCGGCCGCGCCGCCGACGAAGAACAGCATGATCATGGGCGGGGCGAGGGTGAACCAGCCGGCCGCCGCGGAGACCGCGAGGCAGGCCAGGAACACCACCGTGGACGTCACGAACCCGAGCATGACCGCGGTCGGCGCGACGGGGAAGACGGTCGGCGCGTCCAGCGCGGGCCGGGTGCCCGGGATGACCCGGTCGCTGAACCCCTTGAACGCCGGGACGATCTCGCCGAGGAACATCCGGACCCCGTACAGCAGGATCGCGATGCCGCCCGCGAACCGCAGCCCGACCAGCAGCCCCCACACCCATGGGGACAGCTTGTCGTCCATCTCGGCGGCCGCCCTGGTCACCACGCCGTGGTCGGCGAACGCGACCCCCAGCAGCATGATCACCGAGATGATCAGCGCGGTGCTGATGTTCACGTCCTTGAAGAACGACAGCTGCCGGGGCAGCGTCAGCTTCTCGGTGTCGTGCTTGTCGCGGCTGCCGAGCGGCCGGGCGGCGTAGCCGGTGATGAGGCAGGCCAGGGAGCTGGTGTGCGCGTACCCGAAGCGGTCGTCCGGCATGACGCGGCGCATCAGCGGCCGCATCCACAGCGGCTGCAGCGTCCAGTACGCGGCGACGAACCCGGCCCCGCACAGCACGAGCGTGAGCTGGTTCGCGCCCGGTGCGATCGTGACGAGCGACGCGACGGTGACCGTGCTGATCCAGAACATCAGGTGGCCGGTCAGGTACAGGTACCGGGCGGCGGGAAAGAGCCGCACGATGAGCACGTGCGCGAGGAACGCCACCGTGATCACGAGCGCGATCGTCCCGCCCTGCTTCGACAGGAAGTCGGTGAGCGAGTGGTCGGCCTTCGGCGGCGTCGTGCCCATCGCGCTCGCCAGCACCGTCTGGAAGCTGGCGAGCCCGCCGGTGAACACGTCGACGCCGATGAAAAGGATCACCACGCCGATCGTGGCGCGCAGCGCGCCCGCGACGACGTCCTCCGCCCGCTTGCGCTGCAGGATCAGCCCGGCGAGCGTGATGAGCCCGATCAGGATCGGGACCTGGCCGAAGACGTTGTTCGCCAGGAACGTGAGGATGTCCTTGATGACGCCCATGGTGAAGTCGCCTCACTTCTCAGGGTGGAACGTGCGCTGCGGCCCCCGCCAGCGCTGATGGACGGTCGTGCCCCGGCCGCGTTCGCAGGCGCGCCGGGGGAGCGGTCAGTGGGACGGGGGGCGGAGGTCGAGTTCGAGGCGGTACCGGTCGCCCCGGTAGAGGGACCGGACGTACTCCAGCGGCCGGCCGTCCTCGTCCCGCGTCACCCGCTCGAACAGGAACGCCGGCGTGTGCACCGGAACTCCCAGCTCGGCGGCCTCCTCCAGGGTGGTGACGGTCGGCTCGATCGTCTCGGTGCCCGACGCGATCACGATGCCGGCGCCGCGCAGCAGGTCGTAGAACGACCGGCCCTCCAGGACGTCCCGGCGCAGCCCGGGCATCAGCGCCCGGGGCAGGTAGAGCGTCTCGATCGCCATCGTGGCGCCGTCCGCCAGCCGCAGCCGCCGAATGGTAAACACCTCTTCGGTCGGCGGGAGGGCCAGCCGCCTGCCGATCCGCGCCCCCGCGGTCTCCGTGCGGAACGACAGCACGCGGCCGCCCGGCTTCATCCCCCGCCGGATCATGTCCTCGGTGAAGGAGGTCATGGTGAGCGGCACCGCGATCCGCGGTTCGGCCACGTAGGTGCCGCTTCCGTGCCGCCGTTCGAGCAGCCCTTCGGCGACGAGGCCGTCCACGGCCTGCCGTAACGTGGGCCGGGAGACGCCGAGGTCCTCGACCAGCCGGCGTTCGGACGGCAGCGCGTCACCGGGCTCCAGGTCCTCGAGCATGGCGAGCAGCTCGCGGCGGACCGCCTGCCGCTTCGTGTTCCCGCTACGGCCCTCACCGCCAGTCCGCACGTCTGCACCCTTCCATGGAACCGATCTCGTCGTCGCACACGCTACGTCCGATCATGGCGACTGGTCAATACCACTTTGTCGATGTTTGCCATGGCGGCGGGCGCGGCCCCGGCCTACCGTCACCGAAGATCGTCCTGACACCGGCCGAGCGCCGCGCCCGGGCGGCGCGGCGGGGGAGGCGGCGATATGAAGCGGCGCGTTCGTGCGGGCCTGGCGCTCGCGGTCCCGCTCGTCCTGTCCGTTCCGGCGGGCGCGGCGGCGGCCGGGGCGGGCACCGGCCCGCCGGGCGACCGGCCCGGCTGGCGCCTCGTCGCCGCGGAGACCTTCGACCGGCGGCTGGACGACACGCGGGTGCCGTGGAGGCCCGACGACGACGGGCCTGGCAGCCCGTACGACGTCGACATGTACGACAACGACGGCGCGTACTTCGCCACGGTGGGCGGCCCGGCGTTCCGGACGCAGCTCGCCAAGGTCCGCACGTACCGCAAGTCCTTCGCGTTCGGCCGGCGGGGCTGGCTCACCGCGGAACTGGCCGCCCGGGACCGCGACGGCGACGGCCGTCCCGACGGTGCGCCGACCCTCACGTCCGGTCACGGCGTGGCGAACCTCGACGAACCCGACTACCGCGGCGGCGTCGTCATCCGCTCGACGCGCGACCTGCCTTCCGAGTACCGCGTCGAGATGACGCTGCGCGGCCTCGACTTCGGCGGCGAGCGCAATGGCTCATGGGACTATCCCGACGGCCGGATCAACGGCTATGCGCCGGGAGGCTGCAAGACCGTCTTCCCGTGGGCGTCGGGCGGCGACTTCTCCAGGCCCGAATGCCAATGGGCCGACGCCCGCACCGACTCCAACGGCTTCTACTACATGTCGATCATGGATTACCGGCGGGTCGCGCCGCACAACAACATCTTCGTCCACGGCCACCGCAAGGTCGCTATGGACGGCTACAACAGGTACAAGTACACAGGCTCCGGGCTCAAATACTGCAACCCCGCCACCAGGCAGTACGAGCCGTACTCCGCCGGGACCGGAAACGGCGTCAACGCCATTTTCATGACCGACGACCGCCGGTATCCGTCCATGCCCGGCACCGAGTACCTGATGCAGAGCGAATGCGGCTTCGTCAAAGGCGGCGCGATCGTGTCGACGGTCGACCTGCGGCCGGAACTGCTGCCGCACAACCCGTACACCTTCGCGATCGAGCGGCGGAACGGGGCCTACACGATGGAGATGTCGGGCGTCTTCGCGCACGTGGGCCGGGCGACGTTCCGGTACACCCGGAAGTTCGTCCAGGACGGCGAGCCGATCTGGCACTACAACCAGAGGTCCGACGCCTACGACGGCCGCTACGACGCCGACTGGACCTGGAAGGGGCCCGGCGGCACCCTCGTCGACCGCGGTACCTGGCCCGCCGGCTCCGCCTATCCGGACCGGTTCATGATCGGCGACCCGCACATGAACTTCTACGAGGGCACGGCGAAGGTCGACGACATCCGCCTCTACACGCCGGAGAACCGTTCGGCCGTCCCGAGCGCAACGCCCGCCGGGTGAGCCTCTACCAACCGGATGCCCGGCGGGGCCGCCGACCTGCCGAGACCAAGTCGCGGAACAGGTGTTCTGCGGCATTCCTCCGGCGTTCACTCCGCGGCCGGGATCCGCTCCTACCGTGGGCCGTGCCGTCTCCGGAGGGAGAGGATCCCGATGCCGCGTCCCCGCCGGCTCCTCGCCGTGGTCGCCGCCGCCGGACTCGCCGGCCTGGCGATCGGATACTGGGCTCCGGGCCCCGAGGGGGCCGCGACGGCCCTCGCGTCGGTCCGGGCCGCCCGGTTCAGCAGGGCTTCAACGAGCTGATCTTGTAACCGAACTCGGTGGTGTTCCCCTTGGAGCCCACCAGCGGCTCGCGCGCGGCGGCGCGCTTGTCGCCCTTGTAATGGGCGTGCTCGTAGAGGCACCAGCGGCGCCCCGTGCGGTTCCACGCCGACAGGACGTGGTCGTTGAGCCCGCCCTCCAGCTCGCTGAGATCCCGCGCCTTGTGCGCGAAGGACAGGCGGGCTCCGCCGCCGTTCCTGTCGTGCCAGATGCACATCCGGCCGCGCGGGCAGGCGTCGTAGCCCGCCACCGACGGCGCCGCCACCGACGTCGACGCCGACGCCGTCACGACCGGCGCCCCCGCCACCAGCGCCGACGCCATGAGGACCAGTCCGGCCCGAGTTCCGACTCGCACACCCGCCGCCTTACGGCCACCCGATCATGACCCTGGAGAACGACTCGGTCACGGATCGTAGCTCGCCGGCCTGCCGGGCCACCGCCCGCGCCGCCACGGGTGAGACAGGTGTGGCCGGGGCGTGACGCCGGTCGCGCGCACGGGGCCCGGGCGCGGTCGCTGTTCGCACGGAGCGGCCCCGGGGGGTTCGCGATCATTCGCCCTCCGTTCGGCTGCGCGCCCCGTCGGCGCCACCCGCGATCTCTAAGTTCCTGCGGCGGCGTCTAAGACGGGAACCGACATGGGCAGAAGCAGGGCCGTCCGGGCTCGCGGCATCACGAAGTCGTTCGGCGAGGTGGTCGCGCTCGACGACGTCGATCTGGAGGTCGAGGCCGGGCAGGTGCACGGCCTGGTGGGCCCGAACGGCGCCGGCAAGACGACGCTGCTCGGCCTGCTGCTCGGCCTGGCGGTCGCGGACCGCGGCCGCCTGGAGATCCTCGGGACGCAGGTCGGCCGGACGCTCGCCGTCCCCGACGGCGTCGCGGGCTTCGTGGACGGGCCCGGCCTCTACCCCTCGCTCACCGCGCGGCAGAACCTCACCGCCCTCGCGAGGCTGCGCGGGCACGACTCCGCCGGCGGTGTCGGCGAGGCACTGGAGCAGGTGGGGCTCACCGACGTCGCGGACGACCGGGTGCGGGGCTTCTCGCTCGGGATGCGGCAGCGGCTCGGGCTGGCCGCCGCGCTGCTCACCCGGCCGCGGCTGCTCGTCATCGACGAGCCCGCCAACGGCCTCGACCCTGCGGGCAAGCGGCACGTGCACCGGGTCATCACCGGGCTCGCCGCGGACGGTGCCGCCGTCGTCATGTCCAGCCACCGGATGGACGACCTCGCCGCCCTCTGCCCGGAGGTCACGATCCTCTCGACCGGGCGGGTCGTGTTCTCGGGCCCGGTGAGCAAGCTCGCCGCCGAGGTCGGCGACCTCGACCACCGGCTGCGGACCTCCGACCCGGCGGCGGCCCGCGAGGTGGCGGAGGGGACGCCCGGCCTGCGGATCGTCCGCGGCCCGGGCGACGGCGCGGACGCCGGCGTGCTCGTCGTCCGCGGGCCGGTGGAGGCCCTCGACGACCTGGTGGTGCGGCTGGTCGGAGCCGGTGTCGCGGTGCGCGGGCTGGCGCCCGTGGTCCCGCCGCTGGAGGCCGCCTTCCTGGCGCTGACCGGGATCGGGACCGAGCCCGGGACCGGGCCCGGCGAGACCGAGGAGGACCCCCGATGACCGCCACCGCTGCCCCCGCCGGGCCCGCCGCTGACGAGGCCCGTCCCGCGCCGCTGCCGCGCGGCTACCGCTTCGAGCTGGTCAAGCTGCTGTCCCAGTGGCGGATCCGGCTGGTGCTCGCGGTGTGCTGGATCGGTCCAGCCGCGTTCGTGGCCGCGGTGAGCCTGCAGACCTCGCTCCCGGCCGACACGGTCTTCGGCCGCTGGATGCACGCGTCCGGCTGGGCGGGGTCGCTGGTGGTGCTGGGCTTCTCGTGCAGCTGGGCGCTGCCGCTGCTGACGTCGCTCGTCGCGGGCGACGTGTTCGCCGCCGAGGACCGGCTCGGCACCTGGCGCCACCTGCTCGTCGCGGTCCGCTCCCCGCGCCGGATCTTCGTGGCGAAGGCCCTCGCGAGCCTCACCGTGATCCTGGCGATGACCGCCGGGCTGGCCGCCTCGGGCATCGCCGGGGGGCTGGCCGCCGTCGGCGGCCACCCGCTCGCCGGCCTCGACGGCCACATGCTGTCCTCGGCGGACGCGGCCACGACGGTGCTGATCGCGTGGTGCTGCGCGCTCGCGCCGACGCTGGCGTTCGCGGCGGTCGGGCTGCTCGGCTCGGTGGCCCTCGGCCGCTCGCCGATGGGGCTGCTGATGCCCGCGCTCCTCGCCGTCGGGCTGCAGCTCGCGCAAATGCTCCCGCTGCCGGTCGCCGTGCGGATGGCCCTCCCCAGCGAGGCGTTCCTCGCCTGGCGCGGCTTGTTCACCGACCCCGCGCAGACCCGCCCGCTGCTCATCGGCGTCGCGGTCGGCCTTGTGTGGGCGGCCGCCGCGACCGCGCTGGCCTACCGGCTGTTCATGCGCCGCGACTTCACCGACCTGGCCTACGACGGGTCGGGGCGCCGCGTCACCGTGAGCGGGGTGCTGCCGCTGGCCGGCCTCACCGTCCTCACCGTCGCGGTGATCGCCTGGACGACCCCGGCGCACGGATCGGGGATCGAGCGGGTGAAGCTCGAGCGGTCCCTCGCCACCTCGTACGCGCACCTCTACCGGCTGCAGACCCGCGAGCTGCACCGTCCCGCCGTCACCGAGGCGCAGCTGAGGGCCACCGCGTCCTGCGACAAGGGCGGCGACCGCGTCGCCGACGAGGGGCCCGGCAACGACTGGCGGTGCGTCGTGACGTGGCACCTGCCCGGCGTGGCGTCCGCGGGCACCGCCATCTACCAGCTCGACGTCACCGCGGACGGGCGGTACGTCGCCGACGGCGACGGTCCGAAGGAGGTGAACGGCTACTTCCAGGTGCGCACCTCGAGCGGGGATGCGCCCAACCCCCTGTGGCAGTTCGACGGCGACGTCGATCTGCTCGCAAGCCCCGCCAGTGCTCAGAAGGGTTAGTCCATGCACGTCACACGTCAACGCCGGAGCCCCGCGGAGAACCGCTCCGGGGTGTTCCGGCGGCTCGGCGGCCGCCGGGTCCGGATCGTCGCGGCCGGTACGGCCGCGCTGGCCATCGCGGCGAGCGGAGGTGTCGCCTACGCGTCGACGCACGCGTTCGGCACCCACAAGGTCGGCGACACGACCGGCCTCGGCACGCTGCTCGCCAGCGACCAGTTCAACAAGCCGCTCGGCGACCGGCTGCTCGTCGACAACGGGAAGCTGCTGTCCTCGACGGTCAGCCCGGACGGCCGGTACCTCGCGGCCCTGACCACCGACCGGTCGATCGCCCTGACGATCGTCGACCTGAAGGACTACAAGGTCCTCCAGCAGGCGGGCACCGCCGCCGACGCGGACCTGAAGATCAGCAACAACAACGTCGGGCAGGAGGGGCCGACCTACTCCCCGGACGGCAGGACCCTCTGGATGCCGCAGGTCAACGGCTTCGACCGGTTCCCGGTGAACGCCGACGGCACCGTCGGCGCCCCGACGTTCGTCACGATCCCGAACGACGGCTCGAAGCACCCGCTGCCCGCCCAGGCGGTGTTCTCCGCCGACGGCGCCACCCTGTACACCGCCGTCAACGGCCAGAACCGCGTCGTCGCGCTGGACCCGGCCACGGGGACGATCAAGCAGAGCTGGACCGTCGGGAACGCTCCACGCGACCTCGCCCTGGTCGGCGGCAAGCTCTACGTCAGCAACGAGGGCGGGCGTCCCGCGAAGGACGGCGACCAGACGCTCAACTCCTACGGCACCCAGGTCCCCGCCGACCCGAAGACGGGCGCCGTCACCACCGGGACGGTCAGCGTCATCGACCTGGGCGGCTCGGGCGGCTCGGTCAAGTCGATCGACGTGGGGCTGCACCCGACCGCGCTGCACGCCGCGAACGGGGTGCTGTTCGTCGCCAACACCGGCAGCGACACCGTCTCCGTCGTCGACACCTCGAAGGACGCCGTCGTCCAGACCATCACGACCCAGCCCTGGCCCGGGGCCAAGGTCGGGTACGAGCCCGACGGCGTCACCCTCACCGCCGACGGCCGGCTGCTGGTCACCCTCGGCCGCGCCAACGCCCTCGCCGTCTACCGGTACAAGAGCCCCAAGGAGCCGGTCGGGTACGTCGGCCTGCTGCCGACGGACTACTTCCCGGAGAACGTGACGACCGTCGGCGGGCAGGTGGTCGTCACCAACCTGCGCGGCATCGGCGAGCGCGGCCCCACCCGCACCATCGACAAGGGCGCCGGCACGTCGCCGGCGACCGGCCACAACACCCACGACTCGACCGGCTCCCTGCTGCGGTTCAAGCTGCCGGACGACCGCATCGTCCGGGCCTACACCGCCAGGGTGTTCCAGCAGAACGGCTGGGACGCCGCGTCGCTGATCGGGCTGCGCACCGGCGGCCGGGCGAAGGCCGTGCCGGTCCCGGTCCGGCTCGGCGACCCGTCGACCATCAAGCACGTCTTCCTGCTCGTCAAGGAGAACCGCTCCTACGACCAGGTGTTCGGCGACGACAAGCGCGGCAACGGCGACCCGTCGCTCGCGCAGTTCGGCGAGAACGCGACGCCGAACCAGCACGCGCTGGCCCGCCAGTTCGGGCTGTACGACAACGCCTACGACGTCGGCACCAACTCCGCTGAGGGCCACAACTGGCTCATGCAGTCCGACAACCCGGAGTACACCGAGTCGGGCGCCGGCCTGTACACGCGCAGCTACGACACCGAGGACGACGCGCTCGGCCACCAGCGGTCCGGCACGCTGTGGAGCGGCGTCCAGGCGGCGGGCGGCAGCGTGAAGAACTACGGCGAGTTCCTGCAGTTCGAGACCAAGCCGTCCGGCGCGACCTGGCAGCAGTTCTACTGCGACGCGAGGACGATGGCGGACACCGGCCAGAACACGGCCATCAAGACCGACTCGTCGTCGCCGATCCCGTCGCTGAACGACGTGACGGCGCACGACTACCCGAAGTTCGACACCAACATCCCCGACATCTACCGGTACGAGATCTGGAAGCGCCACTTCGACGCCGAGGGCCCGGCCTCCCTCAACATGTTCTGGCTCTCCAGCGACCACACCGGCGGCGCGCCCAACCCGATCGCGCAGGTCGCCGACAACGACCTCGCGGTGGGCCGGATCGTCGACCACATCTCGCACAGCAAGTACTGGAAGGACAGCGCGATCTTCGTCATCGAGGACGACACCCAGGACGGGGTCGACCACGTCGACGGAGCGCGCGGACCGGTGCAGGTCATCAGCCCCTACGCCAACCACGGCAAGGTCGACAGCCACTACTACTCGCAGATCACGGTGGTCCGCACCATCGAGCAGATCCTCGGGGTCCGCCCGATGAACCAGAAGGACAGCGCGGCCACCCCGATGTACACCGCGTTCACCGGGCGGCCCGACTACACGCCGTTCACCGCCGTGCAGAACCGCGTCCCGCTGACCTACGGGCTCAAGACGCCCCCGGCCTGCGGCGACGACCCCGTCCCGACGGCGAAGGCGTCGCTGGCCCCGGCGCAGTCGCCGACCCCGGCGGTACCGGCGGGGGAGAAGGGCGTCGCGAACCTGTGGGACGCGTGGAACCGGCAGCAGCACCAGAACGACCAGAACCCGATGCCGGACCGCGCCAACCCCGACCAGATGGACCACTACACGTGGTACCTGACCCACGGGTTCACCAAGCCGTACCCGGGTGAGAAGAAGATCCTCACCCCGGCGGAGGTGCCCGGCCGCTACCTGCCGTCGCCGGACGCCGACGGCTGACCCGGACAGAACGCGCAGCACAGGCGGCCCGCCGGGGGACTCCCGGCGGGCCGCCGCGCGTCAGGCGGTGGTGGCGGGTGCGTCAGGCGGTGGTGGCGGTGGCGGCGCCCGAGCGGTACTCCTGCGGGCTCATCCCGTGCTCCCGCTTGAACGCGGTGCTGAGCGCGAACGCGGTGCCGTAGCCGACCTGCCGCGCGACGGCGTCGAGCGTGGCGTCGCTCTCGCGCAGCAGGTCGGCGGCCTGCGCCAGCCGGACCCCGGTCAGGTACGCCATCGGCGGCTCGCCGACGAGCTTGCCGAACCGCTGCGCGAGCGCGGCCCGGGAGACGCCGACCTTCGCGGCGAGGTCCGCGACCGTCCAGGGATGCGCGAGATCGTCGTGCAGCAGCCGCAGCGCGGGCCCGACGACCGGGTCGCCGTGCGCCCGGTACCAGCCGGGCTGCTCGGCCTCCGGGCGGGAGAACCAGGCGCGCAGCGTCTGGATCAGCAGCAGGTCCAGCAGCCGGTCGAGCACGACCTCCTGGCCCGGCTCGTCCTTGACGATCTCCTCGTCGAGCAGCCCGACCAGCGGCGACCGCCAGGTGTCGCCGCGCACGACCGCGAGCGGCGGCAGCGCGGCCAGCAGCCGCTGCGTGACGGCGCCGCGCGTCTCGTAGGTGCCGACGAGCATCACCGCCCGGCCGCCCGGGTCCGTCCCCCAGGCGCGCACGCCCAGGTCCATCGCCTCCGACAGGCTCGTCCCGTCCGGGGTGGTGCAGCGCTGGCCCGGGTGGATGACGATCTGCGGTTCGGTGGACGGGTCGTCCGCGACGACGTACGGGTCCGGGCCGCGGCAGATCACCAGGTCGCCGGCCCGGACGTGCACGGGCGCGCCCTTGTCGGGGATCACCCACGCCTCGTCGCGGACCACGGCCACCAGCGTCAGCGGTGCCTCGTCCTGGATCCGCATCGACCACGGCGGGTTCAGCATCGAGCGGATCATGAACGCTCCGTGCGCGCGGGGTCCGTCGAGGAGGTCGGTGAGGGCGTCCATGCGATCAGCGTAAAGGCGTGGACGCTCGCGTATGGAGTCCGGCTTCTCAACGATGTTGGACGAGAGGCCCCGGCGGTTGACTCGAGGGCATGACGAACACCACCACCACCAACACCATCACGAACACTCAGGCGATCAGCGCGGCGGGCACCGAGGAGGGCGGCCTCGTCCTCGTGCTCGGCGGGACGGGCAAGACCGGCCGCCGCGTCGTCGAGCGGCTGGAGGCCCTGGACGTCCCCGTCCGGATGGGCTCGCGGTCGGCCGACCCGCGCTTTGACTGGACCGACGAGACCACCTGGGCGCCCGTCCTGCACGGCGTCGAGGCGGTGTACCTGTCCTACTACCCCGACCTCGCCGCCCCCGGCGCGCCTGAGGCGATCGGCGCCTTCACCTCCGCGGCGGCGGCCGCCGGAGTGCGCCGGGTCGTGCTGCTTTCGGGACGCGGCGAGGAGGAGGCGCAGGCCTGCGAGCGGGTCGTTCAGGACTCAGGCATGGAGTGGACCGTCGTGCGGGCCGCGTGGTTCGCGCAGAACTTCAGCGAGGACTACCTGCTCGACCCGGTCCGGGCCGGCGAGGTCGTCCTGCCGGCCGGTGATGTGCCCGAGCCGTTCGCCGACGCCGACGACATCGCCGACGTGGCCGTCGCCGCCCTCACCTGCGACGGGCACGCCGGCGAGGTCTACGAGGTCACCGGCCCGCGCGCGCTCACCTTCGCCGAGGCGGTCGCCGAGATCGGCCGCGCCGCGGGACGCGAGATCGCCTACGTCCGGGTCGGCGCGGACGACTACGCGGCGGCGCTCGAGGAGCACGGCCTGCCCGGCGAGGTCATCGGCCTGCTGACGTACCTGTTCACCACCGTCCTGGACGGCCGCAACGCCGAACCGGCCGACGGCGTCCGCCGCGCCCTCGGCCGCGAGGCGCGCGACTTCGCCGCCTACGCCCGCGAGACCGCCGCCACCGGCATCTGGACGGCCTGAGCCCGCCCGCCGGCGCCCGGGACCCGATCCCCGGACCGCGGCCCGCGCTCGCCCGCCGAGCGTGGGCCGCGCCCGGCTTGCGCTTACGATCACTGGATGAGCGGTGTGTACGCGATCAGCGACCTGCACGTCGGATTCCCCGAGAACCGCGCCTTCGTCGAGGCGCTGAAGCCGGAGGCGCCGGGCGACTGGCTGATCGTGGCGGGCGACGTCGCCGAGAGGTTCGCCGACGTCGAGTGGGCCCTGGGCGTGCTGGCCGGGCGGTGGGAGCGCGTGCTGTGGGTCCCCGGCAACCACGAGCTCTGGACGGTCAAGAACGACCCGGTGGCGCTGCGCGGCGAGGCCCGCTACCGGCGGCTCGTCGACATGTGCCGCCGGCTCGGCGTGCTGACGCCCGAGGACCCGTACCCGGTCTGGGAGGGCGAGGACGGCCCGGTCACCGTCGCCCCGCTGTTCCTGCTGTACGACTACACGTTCCGGCCGGACGGCGCGTCCACCAAGGAGGAGGCGCTGGCGATCGCGCACGAGTCCGGAGTCGTCTGCACCGACGAGGTCTACCTGCACCCGGACCCGCACCCCACCCGGGACGCCTGGTGCGACGCCCGGATCGCCTACACCGAGGAGCGGCTCGCGGCCCTCGCCCCCGGCACCCGGACCGTCCTGGTCAACCACTGGCCGCTCGTCCGCGAGCCGACCCACGTGCTCTGGTACCCGGAGTTCGCGCAGTGGTGCGGGACCGAGCGCACCGCCGGCTGGCACTCCCGGTTCGGCGCCGTCGCCGTCGTGTACGGGCACCTGCACATCCCGCGGACGATCTGGACGGACGGCGTGCCGCACATCGAGGTGTCGGTCGGCTACCCGCGCGAATGGCGAAGGCACGGCGGCGAGCCGAAGGGACCGCGCCGCGTCCTCCCCGTCCCCGCCCGGTCCTGACGCCTCAGCCGGACGCGTCCGGCGCGCCGCCGGGCTCGCCGGAACCGCCGGGCACCATGCCGGGCGCGCCGGGGGCGATGCCGGACGCGCCGGGGGCGATGCCGGACGCGGCGAGGGAGAGCAGGCGATCGGCGGCGCCGGGCTCGCTCTCGGCGGCCATGGCGATCCCGCCGGCCAGCTTCAGCACGTCGAGGAACGCGGCCCCTTCGGGCGCCTCCCCGGCCTGCTGCGCGCGCGCGAAGAGCGCCTCGCCCGCGTCCCGCATCGCCCGGCACGACCGGAACGCCTTCGGTCGCTCGCCTTGCAGGGACACCAGGACGGACGGGGCCGTCCCCCGGAACTGCGTCACGGCGGCGACGAAGCCGTCCAGCCAGGTGAGGAGCGCCCGCCCGGGCTCCGGCGACGCCAGCAGCTCGCGGCCCCGCTCGGCGAGCGCGTCGTAGGCGTCGGCGAGCAGCGCCTCCAGGAGGTCCTGCCGGGTGGGGAAGTGGCGGTAGAGCGTCCCGACGCCGACGCCCGCGCGGCGGGCGACCCCCTCCAGCGAGGCGCCCGCGCCGTCGCGCAGGAACAGCTCGCGCGCGGCGGCGAGCAGCCGGGCGCGGTTGCGCCGGACGTCCGCGCGCGGCGCACGGGTGCGCGGCGTGTCGTCGCTGGTCACCTGGGTCCCCGGTCCTTCCTGACGCGTGCGCGACCGCGGCGTGCAGGGGATGGCCCGCGGTGTTGGAACGTTCCCTGAAGTCTAGTCGCACCGCGTCGCGCCGCCCCGGGCAGGCGGCCGCCGGACCCCCGGCCGGGGGTCCGGCGGCGGCGTGGCGGGCGGTCAGGAGCCGCCGGGGGCCAGTGGCAGGTAGACGCGCCCGCCCGCGGCCCGGAACTCCCCGGCCTTCTCCCGCATCCTGGCGGCGAGCGCCTCCTCCTCGGCCAGGCCGCGCTCGCCCGCGTACCGGCGGACGTCCCGGGTGATCTTCATCGAGCAGAAGTGCGGCCCGCACATCGAGCAGAAGTGCGCGGTCTTCGCGGGCGCCGCCGGGAGCGTCGCGTCATGGAACTCCCGCGCCGTGTCCGGGTCGAGCGCGAGGTTGAACTGGTCCTCCCAGCGGAAGTCGAACCGCGCGTCCGACAGCGCGTCGTCCCACGCCTGCGCGCCCGGGTGCCCCTTGGCGAGGTCGGCGGCGTGCGCGGCGATCTTGTAGGCGATCACGCCGGCCTTGACGTCGTCGCGGTCGGGCAGCCCGAGGTGCTCCTTCGGCGTGACGTAGCAGAGCATCGCGGTGCCGTGCCAGCCGATCATCGCGGCGCCGATCGCCGAGGTGATGTGGTCGTAGCCGGGCGCGATGTCGGTGGTCAGCGGTCCGAGCGTGTAGAACGGTGCGCCGCCGCACCACTCCTGCTGCAGGTCCACGTTCTCCTTGATCTTGTGCATCGGGACGTGGCCCGGGCCCTCGTTCATCACCTGGTTGTCGAACTCCGCCGCGATCCTCGTCAGCTCGCCCTGCGTGCGCAGCTCGGCGAACTGCGCCTCGTCGTTGGCGTCGGCGATGCAGCCCGGGCGCAACCCGTCGCCGAGCGACCAGGTGACGTCGTAGGCCGCGAAGATCTCGCACAGCTCGCGGAAGTGGGTGTACAGGAAGTTCTCCTCGTGGTGCGCCAGGCACCACGCCGCCATGATCGACCCGCCGCGCGAGACGATGCCGGTCTTGCGCCGCGCGGTCAGCGGCACGTAGGGCAGCAGCACGCCCGCGTGCACGGTCATGTAGTCGACGCCCTGCTCGGCCTGCTCGATCACGGTGTCGCGGAAGACCTCCCAGGTCAGCTCGGCCGGGTCGCCGCCGACCTTCTCCACCGCCTGGTAGAGCGGGACGGTCCCGACCGGCACCGGCGAGTTCCGCAGGATCCACTCGCGGGTGGTGTGGATGTCCTTCCCGGTCGACAGGTCCATGATCGTGTCGGCGCCCCAGCGCGTCGCCCAGGTCATCTTCTCGACCTCGTCCTCGATCGAGGACGCCACCGCCGAGTTGCCGATGTTCGCGTTCACCTTCACCAGGAAGTTCCGGCCGATGATCATCGGCTCGATCTCCGGGTGGTTGACGTTCGCGGGCAGCACCGCACGCCCCGCCGCCAGCTCGGCGCGCACGAACTCCGGCTCCACCCCCTCGCGCAGCGCCGCGAACTCCATCTCGGCGGTGATCTCCCCGCGCCGTGCGTACGCGCGCTGGGTCACCGCGCCGCCGCTCGACCGGCGCGGCCGGCGGGGGAGCAGCCCGTCGGAGAGGGGCGCGGAGCGGCGCCCGTCGTCCTCGGGACGCGCCGGCCGCCCCTCGTACGGCTCGGTGTCGCCGCGCTCGGCGATCCACCCCTCCCGCAGCGCGGGCAGGCCCCTGCGGACGTCGGTCTCGTGCTCGGGGTCGGTGTACGGCCCGGACGTGTCGTACAGGACGACGACGTCGCCGTTGGTCAGCGGAACCTCCCGCATGGGAACGCGCATCCCCGGGCGGGAGCCCTGGAGGTACGTCTTGCGGGCAGCTGGAACCACGGATTCGGTCATGACGACTCGATCTCTCCCTACGCCGGCATTACCCGGTCAGGTTCATGCGGTCAGCGGCCGTCCCAGCCGCTATCTCAGCCCGGTTCGCCGGGCCCCCGCGATCTGTCGTGCTCGACGGTAACCCGCCGCACCCCCGTTGCCGCAACCGCCGTCCATGGGTTAGAACGCGCCCGCGCGTCCGGGTTGAGAGGATCACGGCATGGAGAACCACGGCATGGCGAACCTCCGCGGTGACCTCGCGCTCAGGCCGGTCGGGCACGTGTCGTCGCCGCTCAAGGACCGGGCCTCCGCGCCCAAGCAGGGGACCGAGGGCGCCCCCGACGCGTGGCTGGTGTTCGAGCCGTCGTACCAGACGGCACTCGAAGGCCTCGCCGTCGGCGACCGGATCATCGTGCTGACCTGGCTGCACCAGGCGTCCCGGGACGTGCTCCGGACCCGGCCGCGCGACGACCCGCGCAACCCCGAGACCGGCGTGTTCGCGACCCGGTCCCCGGACCGGCCGAACCCGGTCGGCCTGCACCCGGTCGAGATCCTGCGGGTCACCGGGCGGCGGGTCCTGGTCCGCGGGCTGGAGGCGCTCGACGGCACGCCGGTGGTCGACGTCAAGCCCGTACTCAAGGGCGATACGGGAGCTTGACCGGCCCATGCGCCAGGCCGGGCCGGTCCACGTCCTAGAGTGGGAATGCATGATCACCGTCTGAGGAAGGACCCGGCATGCCCGTTTCCCCCCGGCCGCACAGCGCGACCGGCACGCAGAACGTGCTGGAGAGGACCTACGAGCGCGTCCTGGTCCGCGACCCGGGGGAGCCGGAATTCCACCAGGCCGTCCACGAGGTGCTGGAGTCGCTCGGCCCCGCGGTCGCCGGCCGTCCCGAGCTCGCCGGCCACGGGGTGCTGGAGCGGCTGGTCGAGCCCGAGCGGCAGATCGTGTTCCGGGTGCCGTGGACCGACGACTCCGGCGCGGTGCACGTCAACCGCGGCTTCCGGGTGGAGTTCAACAGCGCGCTCGGGCCGTACAAGGGCGGGCTGCGCTTCCACCCGTCGGTGAACCTCGGCATCGTCAAGTTCCTCGGCTTCGAGCAGATCTTCAAGAACGCGCTGACCGGGCTCGGCATCGGCGGCGGCAAGGGCGGCAGCGACTTCGACCCGCACGGCCGCTCGGACGCCGAGGTGATGCGGTTCTGCCAGTCGTTCATGACCGAGCTGCACCGCCACATCGGCGCCGACACCGACGTCCCGGCCGGGGACATCGGCGTCGGCGGCCGGGAGATCGGGTTCCTGTTCGGGCAGTACCGGCGGATCAGCAACCGCTGGGAGGCGGGCGTCCTCACCGGGAAGGGCCAGCCGTGGGGCGGCTCGGCGTGCCGGACGGAGGCCACCGGCTACGGGAACGTGCTGTTCACCGCCGAGATGCTCCGCAAGCGCGGCGAGGAGCTGGACGGCCAGACGGTCACCGTGTCCGGCTCCGGCAACGTCGCGATCTACAGCATCGAGAAGGCGCAGCAGCTCGGCGCCAACGTGATCACCGTGTCCGACTCGGGCGGCTACGTGGTCGACGAGAAGGGCATCGACCTCGAACTGCTCAAGCAGGTCAAGGAGGTCGAGCGGGGGCGGGTCGCCGACTACGCCGAGCGGCGCGGCGCGTCCGCCCGGTTCGTCCGGGGCGGCAGCGTCTGGGACGTGCCGGCCGACATCGCGCTGCCGTCCGCGACGCAGAACGAGCTGGACGTCCAGGCCGCGCGCATGCTGGTCCGCAACGGCGTGAAGGCCGTCTCCGAGGGCGCCAACATGCCCACCACGCCGGAGGCGGTCCACGTGCTGCAGGAGGCGGGCGTCGCGTTCGGCCCCGGCAAGGCCGCCAACGCCGGCGGCGTCGCGGTCAGCGCTCTGGAGATGCGGCAGAACGCCGGGCGGGAGATGTGGACGTTCCCGCAGGCCGAGGCGGAGCTCGCGGAGATCATGACGCGGATCCACAACACCTGCGACGAGACCTCCGAGCGCTACGGCGCGCCCGGCAACTACGTGGTGGGCGCCAACATCGCCGGGTTCGAGCGCGTCGCCGAGGCGATGCTCGCCCAGGGCCTCATCTGACCGAGGCTCATCTACAGGGGCTCATCTGACCGGGCCACCGGCGCGCCGCCGCCGCCCGCGCGGGCGGCGCGCCCGGGCCCGGCGGGAACGCCGTTCTGTCGGTGGCGGCCGCTAGCTTCCCGGGGGAGAGGGGGAGGCGATGAGGAAGATCATTGTGTCCATCACGACGTCCCTGGACGGGTACGTCGAGGGGCCGGGCCGCGAGATCGACTGGCACATGGTCGACGAGGAGCTGCACCGGCACTTCAACGACCGGCTCCGCGGCATGAGCGCGTTCATCTCCGGGCGCGTCACCTGGGAGCTGATGGCCGGGTACTGGCCGACCGCCGACGCCGACCCGGACAGCACCCCGGCGGAGCGCGACTTCGCCGGCGTCTGGCGCGAGATGCCGAAGATCGTCTTCTCCCGGACGCTGCCGAGCGCGGGATGGAACACCGAGATCAGGCGCGAGGTCGTCGCCGAGGAGATCCGCGAGCTCAAGGAGCGGCCGGGCGGCGACATGGTGCTCGGCGGCCCGGACCTGGCCGCCTCCTTCCGCGCCCTCGACCTGATCGACGAGTACAGCGTGTACGTCGACCCGATCCTGCTCGGCCGGGGCAAGCCGCTGTTCACGGACTTCGACCACCGGACGGCGCTGACCCTCGCCGAGACCAGGACGTTCGGCAACGGCGTCGTGCTGCTCCGCTACGAACGCGACAGAAGCTGACCGCGCGGGCGCCGCCTGACGCGGCGGTGCGAGAGCTTCGTGCAGGACGCGTACCGAGTGCGCGGGGCGCGCGGCGCTCGCCGTGCTCGCGGTGCGGGGGCGGATGCGCGCGGGCCGCGGAGTCGGGGAGGATGGGCACGTGCTGACGATGCCCCGGCCCGGCGCCACGACCCGCGACGCCCTGCTGACGACGGTGCTCGCCGCGGCGGCGGTCGCCGTGGCGCTCGCCTGGCCGGGCACGCGTCCGCTGGACGCCGGCGGCGTCCTGCTGCTGGCCGGCGCGCACGTGCCGCTCGCGCTGATCCGGCGCCGCCCGGGCCTCGCGCTCGTCGTGCTCGTCCTGCTGACGCTGCCGTACCACCTGCTGCAGTACCAGCACCACGCGCTGATCCCCGCCGAGGTGATCGCGCTGTTCGCCTACGCGGTGTTCGGCCGCCGGGTACGCGCGGTCCTCACCGTGGTGGGCGCCCTGCTGTCGGTCTGCGTGCTGATGATGGCGCTGCGCGCCGGGGGCGGCTCCGTCCGCGAGCAGATCGCCGTGATCGAGGCCGTGGTGTCGGTGGTGATCGCGGTGCAGGTCTTCCGGTCGCACCGGGCCCGGCTCGCGACGATCACCGAGCGGGCCGAGCGGGCCGAGCGCACCCGCGAGGAGGAGGCCCGCCGCCGGGTCGCCGAGGAGCGCCTGCGGATCGCCCGCGACCTGCACGACCTGCTCGCGCACAGCATCACCGTGATCGGCGTGCAGGCGGGCGCCGCCGCCCACCTGCTCGCCGGCGACCGGCCGCTCGACCGCGCCGAGCTGGCCGAGGCCCTCGGCTCGATCGCGGCGACCTGCCGCGAGGCCCGCACCGAGCTGCGCGGCACCCTGCAGGTGCTGCGCGGCACCGACGTCGGCGCGCCCGCCGAGCTGCCCGGCCCGGACGCGATCCCCGGCCTCGTCGACGCGGCCCGGTCCGCCGGCCTGGAGGTGACGCTGAGCGCGGAGGGCGCCGCCGCGCCGCCGCCGGAGATCGGCGTCGCCGCGTACCGGATCGTCCAGGAGGCCCTGACCAACGTTGTCAAGCACGCCGCCGCGCGGCGCGTCGCGGTGACCCTCGCCCGCGCGGACGGGAGCCTCGTCGTCCGCGTCGCCGACGACGGCCGGGGCCCCTCCGGCACCGGGCCGGACGGCTTCGGGATCCTCGGCATGATCGAGCGGGCGCGCAGCGTCGGCGGGACCCTGGACGCGGGCCCCGGCGAGGACGGCGGCTTCGTCGTCACCGCCGTCCTCCCGTCCGCCGGCGCCGAGTCCGGTGGCACGGCGCCCGGCGGCACGCCCGCCGACCCGGCGGGCGCCCCGCCCGACGCGCCTCCGGACGCGCCGCCCGGCCGGGAGCCGGTCAGCCCGCGCTGACCGACCGGGCGTACAGGAAGAGCAGGCCCGACAGCGTCGAGCCGGACCCGATCTCGCCGCGCGCCGCCAGCTCCGGGACCGACGCCAGCGGCACCCACTCGATCCGCTCCGCCTCCACGTCGGTCGGTTCGCCGACCCGTTCGGCGCCGTCCGCCCGGAAGACGTGGTGCACGCCGTCGTGCAGTCCCGGCGACGGGCGCACCGCCAGCAGGTGCTCCAGCGGCCCGGCGCGGTAGCCGGTCTCCTCGACCAGCTCGCGCGCCGCCGACTCGGCCGGGTCCTCGCCGTCCTCGACCCGCCCGCCCGGGATCTCCCAGCCCCAGGCGCCGGTGATGAACCGGTGCCGCCAGATCAGCAGCACGCGGCCCGCGCCGTCGACCGCCGCCACGCCCGCCGCGGGCCGCACCCGCACGAGATGGTGGTCGAAGCGCCGCCCGTCCGGCAGTTCCACGTCGGCCAGCCGCACGTCCATCCAGGGGCTGTCGTAGATCGATCTCTCGCCGTGCACCGTCCATCGCATGGCCGGACGCTATCGGGGGCTTTCAAACCCTTACCGGTAGGGTCAGGATCAAGGGGACGGCGCGGCCTCCGGGGGCGGACCCCCGGACCCCGGGGCCAACGCCCGGAGGGCGCTGTCAGGGAGGGGTGCGCAGCGGTGAGCACGGAGGCCGGCGGGGTGCCGGAGGCGGCGCGGGACCGGGTCTTCACGGTGCCGAACATGCTCAGCATGGCGCGGCTCGTCGGCGTCCCGTTCTTCCTGTGGCTGGTGCTCGTCGAGCAGGACTGGTGGGCGCTCGGGCTGCTGGTGTTCGCCGGCCTGTCGGACTGGCTGGACGGCAAGCTCGCGCGCGCGCTGAACCAGACCAGCAAGCTGGGCATGCTGCTGGACCCGGCCGCCGACCGGCTCTACATCTTCGCGACGCTGGTCGGCCTGACGATCCGCGACATCATCCCGCTGTGGCTGCTGGCCGCGCTGGTCGCGCGCGAGCTGGCGATCACCCCGATCGCGCCGATCGTGCGGCGGCTCGGGTACGGCGGGACGCTTCCCGTGCACTTCATCGGCAAGACGGGCACGCTGTGCCTGCTGTACGCCTTCCCGCTGCTGCTGCTGGGCGACCATGACGGGGCGGCGGGCACCGCGGCGAAGATCATCGGGTGGTCCTTCGCCATCTGGGGGACGGCGCTGTACTGGTGGGCGGCCGTCCTGTACTGGGCGCAGACGCGGCAACTGGTGCTGGCCGGCCGCGGCGCGCCACCCGACGGCGCGCCCGGTCCGGGCGCGCGGCCCCCGGCCGGCGAGCAGAAGGGAGCTGAGACCCCCCGATGAAGGCCGTCGTGATGGCGGGTGGCGAGGGGACGCGGCTGCGTCCGATGACCGCCAACCAGCCCAAGCCGCTGCTGCCGCTCGTCAACCGGCCGATCATGGAGCACGTGCTGCGGCTGCTGAAGCGGCACGGGTTCAGCGAGACCGTCGTCACGGTCCAGTTCCTGGCGGCGCTGATCCGCAACTACTTCGGGGACGGCGAGGAGCTCGGCATGTCGCTGAGCTACGCGACCGAGGAGGTGCCGCTCGGCACCGCGGGCAGCGTGAAGAACGCCGAGGCGGCGCTGCGCGACGACCGGTTCCTGGTGATCTCCGGGGACGCGCTGACCGACATCGACCTGACCGACATGGTGCGCTTCCACGAGCGCAACGGCGCCCTCGTCACCATCGGCCTCAAGCGGGTGCCGAACCCGCTGGAGTTCGGGATCATCATCGTGGACGACGAGGGCCGCGTGCAGCGGTTCCTGGAGAAGCCGACGTGGGGGCAGGTGTTCTCCGACACCGTCAACACCGGCATCTACGTGATGGAGCCGGAGGTGCTCGACCACGTCGCGGCGGGCGAGTCCGTCGACTGGTCGGGCGACGTGTTCCCCAAGCTGCTGGCCGAGGGCGCGCCGCTGTACGGGTACGTGGCGGACTGCTACTGGGAGGACGTCGGCACCCACGAGAGCTACCTGAAGGCGCAGGCCGACATGCTGTCCGGGCAGGTCGGCATCGAGCTGGACGGGTTCGAGATGTCGCCGGGCGTGTGGGTCGCCGAGGGCGCCGAGGTCGACGCGGAGGCCGTGCTGAAGGGCCCGCTGTACATCGGCGACTACGCGAAGGTCGAGGCGGGGGTCGAGCTGCGCGAGTACACGGTGCTCGGCAGCAACGTCGTGGTGAAGGAGGGCGCGTTCCTGCACCGCGCGATCGTCCACGACAACGTGTTCGTCGCGCCGTCGACGAACCTGCGCGGCTGCGTCGTCGGCAAGAACACCGACATCATGGCGGGCGCGCGCGTCGAGGAGGGCGCGATCGTCGGGGACGAGTGCGTCATCGAGGCGGAGGCGTACGTCTCCAGCGGCGTGAAGGTGTACCCGTTCAAGACGATCGAGGCGGGCGCGGTCGTCAACACGAGCGTGATCTGGGAGTCGCGCGGGCAGCGCAACCTGTTCGGGCCGCGCGGCGTGTCCGGGCTGGTCAACGTGGAGATCACGCCGGAGCTGGCGGTGCGGCTGGCCAGCGCGTACGCGACCACGCTGAAGAAGGGCACCACGGTCGTCACCGGCCGGGACGTCTCGCGCGCCGCGCGGACGCTCAAGCGCGCGGTGATCAGCGCGCTGACCGCCAGCGCGATCAACGTGCAGGACCTGGAGGCGACGCCGCTGACCGTCGCCCGGTTCGAGACGGGCCGGGAGGACTGCGCCGGCGGGATCTACATCCGCACGACGTACGGGGAGACCCAGGGCGTCGACATCATCTTCCTCGACCCGGACGGCGCGGACCTGTCGCAGGCCGCGCAGCGCAAGCTGGAGCGGGTGTTCGGGCGGCAGGAGTACCGGCGCGCGTTCCCCGGCGAGATCGCCGAGCTGACCTACCCGCCGCGCGTGGTGGAGACCTACACCCGCGACCTGCTGGACCGCATCGACATCAGCGGCGTCCGCGAGGCCGGGCTGAAGATCGTGCTGGACTGCGCGGGCGGCGTCGCGTCGCTGGTGCTGCCGAGCCTGCTCGGCCGGGTCGGGGTGGAGGTGCTGACCCGCAACAACGCGCTGGACGAGGCGAACCCGACCGAGACCCTGCCCGAGCGGATGCGCGACCTGGAGCGGCTCGGCGCGCTGGTGTCGTCGTCGCGGGCCGCGTTCGGCGTCCGGTTCGACCCGGTCGGCGAGCGGATCTCGCTGGTGGACGAGAACGGCGAGCTGGTCGCCGACGACCGGGCGCTGCTGGTGATGCTGGACCTGGTCGCGGCGGAGCGGCGCGGCGGGCGGGTGGCGCTGCCGGTGACGACGACGCGGGTGGCCGAGCAGGTCTGCCGGTTCCACGGCGTCCAGGTGGAGTGGACGTCCACCTCGCAGGACGTGCTCACCAAGGCCGCCGCGCGCCCCGACGTGGTGTTCGCGGGCGATGGGCGGGGCGGGTTCCTGATGCCGGAGTTCAGCGGCACCGTGGACGGGATCGCGGCGTTCGTCCGGCTGGTCGGGCTCGTCGCGCGGACGCGGCTGACGCTGTCGCAGATCGACCGGCGGATCCCGGTGGCGCACCTGCTGCGCCGGTCCGTCCCGACGCCGTGGGCGGCGAAGGGGAGCGTCATGCGGCATGTCGTGGAGGCCGCCGGGAGCCGGACCCTCGACACCACCGACGGGGTCCGCGTGGTGGAGGACGACGGCGGCTGGGTGCTGGTCCTGCCGGACCCGGCGGAGGCGGTCACGCACCTGTGGGCCGAGGGCCCGGACGCCGACGCCGCGCAGGAGCTGCTGGAGGAGTGGGCCGTCGTCGTGGAACGCGCGGGCTCCTAGCGTGGGAATGCGCGGGCCGCGCGGCGGGCTCAGCAGCGTTCGCGCGGCCTGAGGCCTCTGGCATCGGGCTCCCGGTCCCCGTAGGTCTCCTCCAGGAACGAGACGAGGCGCTCGACGTCGGCGACGTTGGAGACCAGGCCGAGCGACGCGCGGACGGCGCCGCCGCTCGGCAGGTGGAGCAGGTCGAGGTACTCGTCGAGGTTCCGCATGCCGCCGCGCAGGGTCCGCCGGTCGCGCAGCGCCTGCTCGGAGATGTGGAAGGCGCCCTCCCCGGCGCCCGGGTTGCAGAAGCAGCCGGTGCGGACGGAGATCCCGGCGGCGGTGGTGTCGCGCGCGATGATCCGCTCGTCCACGATCCGGCCCCGCGCGTCCAGGACGTTGAACGCGACGGTGCCGCCGCGCCGGTCCGTACCGGTGGGCCCGTACACGCGGACCATGGCGGAGCCCGCGCCGTGCCGGAGGCCGGTCAGGCGGTGCAGCAGCCACGAGGTGAGGCGGGCGACCCGGCGGTGGATCAGGTCCATGCCGATGCCCTCGATCCAGCGGATGCCGAACTCCACGTCCGGGATCGACAGGAAGTTCAGGGTGCCGTCCTCGAACGCGGTCTCGTCGCGGGCCAGGACGTGCCAGCCGCCGACCGCGCTGACCGCCTGGATCGTGCCGCCCGCGAACCAGGGGCGGCGCAGCCGGGCGAGCGCGGCGCGCCGGGCGACCAGGGCGCCGACGCCGGTCGGGTAGCCGAACACCTTGTACCAGCTCACCGGGACGAAGTCGGGCCGCGTCCGGCTGAGGTCCAGGCGGTTCGCGGGGACGAACGCGGCGGCGTCCAGCAGCACGTCGTATCCGCGCGCATGCGCGAGGCCGACCCACTCCAGGGGGTGCTGGACGCCCGTGAAGTTGCTCTGCGCCGGGTAGACGAGCAGCCCGCGGCGGCGGCCGAGGGCGCTGCGGAGGTCGTCCTCAGGGACGCGAAGCTCGGCCCCTCGGACGGGCACGTTGACCACCTGCGCGCCGCGCGCGCGGGCGAACTCGCGGATCCCGTTGACGGAGTTGTGGTTGTCACCGGTGAGGACGAGCCGGGACCCGCGCCCGAACGGGTAGGCCTCGCCGACCAGCCGGCACGCGCCGGTCGCGTTCGGCGTGAAGACCACCGCGTACTCGTCGGGGGAGGCGTTGAAGAAGCCGAGGATCGCCGCGCGGGTCCGCTCGACCAGCTCGGTGGACGCGCTGGACGTGGGGTTCTCCGAGTGCGGGTTGCCGTAGCAGTGCCCGGTGAGCCGCCTGGCGTGCGCGCGGATCTGCGCGTCGGCCGCCACGCCCGCGCCCGTGTAGTCCAGGTAGGCCTGGCCGTCGAGATGGCGGTACTCGGCGGCCCTCAGGTCGTCCAGCCGGCTCGTCGAGGCGTACTCGGCGTCAGTACCGGGCGTCGCCCCCGCCGCCCAGGAATCGGTTGAAGCGGACATCATGCACCCCCGCGTACAAAGCCGCATCCTCCTCTAAGAACGGTCCAAAATCGGAGAACGGCATGCAAGGGGATGTTCTGACCTTTTCAGGACGAGATGCCTGTGTTTGGGGGTGTTCCGGCGGTCTCCCGGGACGCGTCCTCCGCGGGGCGCCGCGTGCGGCGGGCGAGGACGGCGGCCGTCCCCGCGAGGAAGAGCGCCGCGAACCCCGCGAGGATCGCCCAGTCGGCGGCCACGGAACGGGAGAACGTGGCGCCGTAGGAGGCCAGCAGCGGCGGACCCAGCGGCGACCGGCCCGACGCCCACAGCCGGTCGACGCCGAGGCTGTGCCCGAGCCCCTCGAACGCCCACCGGTTCGACATCGCGCAGCTCAGCCACCGTCCCGGCGCCGCCATCACCGGGACGGGCAGGATCGCGCCGACGAACAGCACCTGCGGGAAGCACAGCATCGGCAGGGCCATCGTCGCCTGCGCCGGGTCCGTCACCGCCGCCGACACCAGCAGCCCGAGCGCCAGCGCCGCCACCGAGCACAGCAGCAGCGTCGCGAACAGCTCCCCGTACGTCCGCCAGCCCATCGGCGGCAGCCGGTCCAGCCCGCGCAGCACCCCGAGCATCAGCGCGTCCACCACCGCCAGCAGCGGCAGCAGCACGGCCGCCTTCGCCAGCACGTACGGCCCGATCCGCAGCCCGGTGAGCCGCTCGCGCCGCAGCACCGGCAGCTCGGTGCAGATCTGCAGCAGCCCGTAGGTCAGCCCGAAGAAGAACCCGCCGAACGCGATCCAGAACAGGATCATCACGGTGGCGCTCGGGCTCGGCGACTCCGGCGCGAACGCGCCCGGGCGGAACAGCACCGCGAACATCGCGAGCACCATGAGCGGCGACCCCGCCAGCACGGCGAGGGTCAGCCGGTTCCCCGCCAGCAGGTCCAGGTTGCGCCGGGTCAGCAGCGCCCACTGCCGCAGCGCGCCGACGCCCGGGCCCGGCGCCGTACCCTCGCCGCCCGGGCGGCGGAACCGGTTCTCCCAGTCGGCCTGCGCGCCGCCCGCGAGCCGCAGGTAGATCTCGTCGACCGCGGTGGCCCCGAACTCCTGCAGGGCCTCCTCCGGCGGGCCGTAGAACGCCAGCCGCCCGTCCGGCGCCAGCACCGCCACCCGGTCGCAGACCGCGACGTCCGGCGGGTGGTGCGTCGTCATGACGACGGTCGTCCCCGCGTCGGCGAGGCCGCGCAGCAGCCGCATCAGGTCGGCGGCGGTGGCCGGGTCGAGGCCCGACGTCGGCTCGTCGAGGAAGAACACCCGGGGCCGCGTCAGCAGCTCGACGGCGATGCTGGCCCGCTTGCGCTCGCCGCCGCTCAGCCGCCCGACGCGCTGCCCGGCTCGGGCGGTGAGGGCGAGGGCGTCCAGCACGTCGTCCACGGCCTTCTCCGCGTCCTCCGGCGGCGTGCCGGCAGGCAGCCGGAGGCCCGCCGCGTACCGGAGGGTGCGCCGCAGCGGCAGCTCCTTGTGGACGATGTCGTCCTGCGGCACGTACCCGAGCGACCCGCCGCCGCCCGCGTAGCGCACCTCGCCCTCGGCGGGCGGCCGCACCCCCGCGATCGCGTCCAGCAGCGTCGTCTTGCCGGCGCCGCTGGCCCCCATGATCGCCACGAGCTCGCCGGCGCCGATCGTCAGCGACACGTCCCGCAGCGTGCGGCGCCCGCCGTCCACCCGCTGCCCGACCTCGCGCACCTCGATCACGTGACGCCCCCTCGTCTCCGGAGGGCGCGACCGGCCCCCAGAAGAACATGAACGACGCCGGGGCCCCGAGTCCAGAGGCGATCTTCGCCCGGCCCGGGCTCCCCGTCAGTCGACGGGGACGTCGTCCGGCGTGCCGCCCGCGATCTCCGCCAGCACGTCGAGGGCCCTGGCGAGGACGTCCTCCGGCGGCGACGCCAGGCCGAACCGCACCGCCCGCGGCGCCGCCGCGCCGCCCACCACGAACGCGGCGGCGGGCGTGACGGCGATGCCGCGCCGGGCCGCAGCCGCCACGAACGTCTCCGCGCGCCACGGCGGAGGCAGCTCCCACCAGCAGAAATACGAGCCGGGATCGGACCGGACCGCGGCGCCCGCGAGCCGCGCCGCCGCGATCCGCTGCCGGGACGCGGCGTCCGCCCGCTTCGCCTTCACGATCGCCTCGACCGTCCCGTCGGCGACCCACCCGGACGCCGCCTCCAGCGCGAACCCCGCGGGACCCCACGCGCCCGAGCGCAGCGCCGCGGCGACCCGGCCCGCCAGCCGCCGCGGGACGGCGGCGAACCCGGCGCTCAGCCCCGGCGCCAGCCGCTTGGAGAGGCTGTCGACCGGGATCGCGTGGTCCGGCGCGAACGACGCCAGCGGCGGCGGGCCGTCCTCGCGCAGGAACGCCCAGATCCGGTCCTCGATGGCGCACAGCCCGAGCCGTTCGAGGAGCGCGCCCAGCTCGGCGCGCCGCGCCTCCGGCATCGTCGTCCCGGACGGGTTGTGCAGCGTGGGCTGGAGGTAGACGCCGCCGAGCGGCGCGGCGCGGTGGGCGTCGGCGAGCGCGCCGGGGACCATCCCGTGCCCGTCCACCGGCACCGCGACCGGCGTGACGCCGAGCCGCGCCGCGATTCCCTTGATCACGGGGTAGGTGAGGGCCTCGACCGCGAGCCGCCCGCCCGGCGGGACGAGCGCGGCCACGGCCGCGGCGATCGCCTGCCGGCCGTTCCCGGCGAACAGCACGTCGTCCGGCGCCGGAGCCCAGCCGCCCCCCGCGAGCAGCGCGGCCGCGGCCTCGCGCACGGCCGGCGTGCCCGCGACGCCCACGGGGGCGAGCGACGCGTCGAGCACGTCCGGCCGTATCAGGCGGTCCAGCCCGGCGGCCAGCAGCGGCGCCTGCTCCGGCACCACCGGATAGTTCAGCTCCAGGTCGACGCGGGCGTCCGCCGGCTCGGCCAGGGCGGGGGCCGCCCGGCGCTCCGCCGCGAGCACGAACGTGCCGCGCCCGACCTCGCCGACCACCAGGCCGCGCCGGCCCAGCTCGCGGTAGACGCGGGCGGCCGTCGAGGCGGCGATGCCGCGGCGGCGGGCGAACGCGCGCTGCGGCGGCAGCCGGTCGCCCGGACGCAGCCGCCCCGCCGCGATGTCGGCGGCGACGGCGTCGGCCACCCGCCGGTAGTCGTCCATACGGCTCCCAGGATTGCACCGAGTTCAATGTCATTATTGCACCGAACAAATCCCGGCGCCTAGCATCGGTGCAATGATCTCCCCAGCCGCCCTGGCGGCCATCGCCCTCGTCGCGCTCGGGCTCGTCCTCACCCCCGGGCCGAACATGATCTACCTCGTGTCGCGGTCGGTGACGCAGGGCCGCCGGGCCGGCCTCGTCTCACTCGGCGGCGTCGCCCTCGGCTTCGTCCTGTACGTCGTCGCCGCCACCGCCGGCATCACGACCGTCTTCCGGCTCGTCCCGCCCGTGTACACGGCGCTGAAGCTCGCCGGCGCCGGCTACCTGCTCTGGCTGGCCTGGCAGGCCCTCCGGCCCGGCGGGACCGCCGTCTTCGCCCCCAAGGAGCTGCCCGCCGACCCGCCGCGGCGGCTGTTCGCCATGGGCCTGGTGACCAACCTGCTCAACCCCAAGATCGCGATCCTGTACGTGTCGCTGCTGCCGCAGTTCGTCGACCCGTCCCGCGGCCACGTCGCCGCGCAGAGCCTGCTCCTCGGCCTCACCCAGATCACCGTCGCGATCACCGTGAACGGCCTGATCGTCCTCGGCGCCGGGAGCATCGCCGCGTTCCTCGCCCGCCGCCCGGCCTGGCAGCGCGTCCAGCGCTACCTGATGGGCACCGTCCTGGCCGCCCTCGCGGTGCACATCGGCCTGGACCGCACCCGCGCCGCCGTCGCGTAGCGGCGCGCCGGACCCGGCCCGATTTGGCGGGCCTTGCCATCATGGTCCGGTGGTCGCGCGACGGCGGGAACGGGACGAGGCGGAGCGGGCGGGCGGATGGCGCCGCCCCGACGCCTCCATGTCCCTGCTGTCGGACCTGTTCGCCGGCAAGCTGCTCGACCCCGGCTACGCCGAGGCCGCGGCGCGGCGCGCGGCGTCCGGCCGGACCCGCCCGCGCGGCGGGCGGGCGCTGAGCGGCGCCGTCCTCGCCGTCCTGGTGGCCGTCGGCGTCCTCGTCGCCGTCGCCG
>NZ_WBMR01000071.1 GCF_008923365.1 Actinomadura montaniterrae | reverse complement strand
CCACCCGCCGACCGCGGGGGTCTGCGCGACCACCGCCGCGAGGCCGGGCTCGCGCGCCGCGACGCGCAGCAGGTGGCCGCCCGACAGCGAGAACCCCCACGCGGCGACCGCGCGGGGGTCCACGCCGGGCAGCGACCGCGCGCGGGCGATCGCGGCCCGCCAGTCCGCCAGCTGCTCCCCCACCCGCGCGACCTGGCGCGGCTGCCCGCCGCTCTCGCCCAGGTGCCGGTAGTCGAAGGCCAGGACGCCGAACCCGGCCCGCGCGAACCGCTCCGCGAACCGGTCGGTGCCCGGCTCCTTGGTCACCCCGAACCCGCCGGCCATGACCACGCAGGAGCCGTTCGCGCTCGGGTAGTGCCAGGCGGCGCACCGCGCGCCGCCGCTGTCGAACCGGATCTTCTCGCGCCGCACGGACGTCTGCATGACTGCCTCCGGAGGGACGGGTTCGCTCCCCACAAGTGAACCACGTGGTTCGCAAACCCGTCCATCGCCCCCCCGGCAGGGCGTTCAGGTGACCGCGACCAGCAGTTCCTCCCCGCTGGAGGTCCGCAGGCCGTCCGCCCGGCCGGCGAAGTAGCGCTCGTTCAGCATCGCCGCCGACACGTGCCGCGCCCGCTCGAACCCGGCCTCCAGCGCCATCGCCGTGATCTCCCGTGGCGCGAAGAAGCTGATGAACGGCGTCCCCGACGAGCGGGCGCCCTCCTCGGCGGCCCGCCGCGCCGGGCGCTCGGCCGCATCGATCAGCTCCAGCGGCGGCTGGAACGTCATGACCAGCGTCGAGCCGGGGGCCAGCGACGACAGCAGCCGCAGCGTCGCCGCGTTCGCCTCCCTGGTCAGGTACATCGACACCCCCGCCGAGGCCACCACCGCCGGCGCGCCCGGGTCGAACCCGGCCGCGACCAGCCGCTCCCACCACGACTCCGCCTCGAAGTCGACCGGGACCAGGCGCAGCCTGTCCGGGACCCCGTACCCGAGCTCGGCCAGCCTGCGGCGCTTCCACTCCTGCGGGCCCGGCCGGTCCACCTCGAACACCCGCAGGCGGGCGGCCGCCTCCGGGCGGCGCTGGACGAAGGTGTCCAGCCCGGCGCCCAGGACGACGTACTGGCCGACGCCCCGGGCCGCCTCCTCGGCGACCAGGTCCTCGACGAAACGGGCCCGGGCCACGATCCCCGCCCGGTACAGGGAGGTGCCGTCCGGATCCATGTCCGGCCGCCGGCGCCAGCCGTCACCGGGCGCGACTAGCCGCAGCCCGACCTCGTCCTCGATCACGTGCGGCGGCGCATCCACCTGGACGTGCAGGGCTCGCCACAGCGCGACCCGCACCGCCGTCTGCTCCGGCTCCGCCTTCTCCTCGGCGCTCACACCGGCCCCCTCGCTCACTTGCCCGGGGCCTGCAGCGTCCACAGCCGCCCGTCGGGGTCCCGGACGGTCATCTCCCGCGTCCCGTAGTGCGTGTCCTCGAACGGCGACACCACCTCCACGCCCGCGCCGGGACGGAACGCCTCCGCGTCCGGCACCCGCAGCACCATCCGCGCCTGCGGCTCCCGGTCCTCGGGGACCTCGGCGATGAAGACGTAGGGGCCGTCGCCGTTGCGGAACTGACCCGAGCTGTGATCGGTCTCGAACTCCAGCTCGAACCCCAGCGACCGGAAGAACCCGGCCGCCTTCCCCCAGTTGTGCGTCTCCAGGAACACGGCCTCGAAGCCCTCGGTGCTCATGTCAGTCCTCCTCCTCGCCGGCCCGCCGCCCGCCGCCGTTCTCGTCGAGGTAGGCGCGCAGCGCCTCCGCGACCAGCGCCGACAGCGACAGCTCCGCCTCGATGGCGCGATGCTTGACCTGCTTGATCAGCCCGATCGGCAGGTACACGTTGAACTGCTTGACGTCCTCGTCGCCCACGGCGAGCATGCTAGCACTCTAGCTTGCTCGCCGCTCGATCGCGCCTTCCGCAGAGCCGCGGGTGCCGCGGCGTCCGTCAGGAGCTGACGGCCTTCTTGTACAGACGGGTCGCCAGCGGGACGAACACCACCAGCAGGACCGCGATCCAGAGCAGCGACGCCGCCACGGCGTGCCGGATGGGCCAGACGTCCGCGGTCTTCAGCGCGGAGCTGGTGTTGCCGAACAGCTCGCGCGCCGCCTGCGTGAAGGTCGAGACGGGGTTCCACTCGGCGACGACGCGCAGCGGCGCGGGCAGCCCGGAGCTGTCGAGGAAGGCGTTGGACACGAACACCAGCGGGAAGGAGACCATCGTGGCGATGTTGTTGAAGCTCTCCGGCGTCCGCAGGGCCAGCGCCACGGTCGCGGTGACCCACGAGAACGCGTAGGCGAACAGCATCAGCAGCCCGAACCCGAGCGCCGCCTCGGCGGGCGAGGTGTGCACCCGCCAGCCGACGGCCAGCCCGACCGCGGCCATCACGACCAGCCCGGCCAGGTTCATCAGCAGGTCGCTGACCGTCTGCCCGATCAGCACCGCCGACGGCGCCATCGGCAGCGAGCGGAACCGGTCGAAGATGCCTTTCCGCAGGTCCAGGGTGAGGGTGTACCCGGTGATCTGCGCGCTCATGATCACCGCCTGGACGAAGATGCCGGGCAGCAGGAACTCCCGGTACGGCATCCCCGGCACGTGGATGGCGCTGCCGAAGACGTAGGCGAACAGCAGCACCAGCACGACCGGGAGCATGACCACGCCGCCGAGCATGTCCGGCGACCGGCGGATCTTCAGGGCGTTGCGCTTGGCGATGGTCCAGCCGTCGGCGACGGGCATGATGACCGCGTTCATCGAAGGGCCTCCTCAGCCTGCCCGGTCCGCCCGGTCTGCCGGGCCTGCTCGCCGGCACCGGACGCCCGGTGCCCGGTCAGCGTGAGATAGACGTCGTCGAGGGTCGGGCGCCGCAGCCCGGCGTCCCGCACCCGGACGCCGTCCTCGGCGAGGCGGCCGAGGACGCGGCGCAGCGCCTCGGGGCCGTCGGTGACCGGCACGGTGATCCGCAGGGACTCCGGCGCGGTCCGCATCGCGCCGACGGCGACCCAGGCGAGCGCCTGCCGGGCCGGCTCCAGCTCGTCGGCGCCGGTCACGGTCAGCTCGATGCGGTTGCCGCCGACCCGATCCTTGAGCTCGTCGGGGGTGCCGCGGGCGATGGCGCGCCCGTGGTCGACCACCATGACCTGGTCGGCGAGCCGGTCCGCCTCCTCCATGTACTGGGTGGTCAGCAGCAGCGTGCCGCCTCCCGCGACGAGGTCGGAGACGGTGTCCCACAGCGCGGCGCGGGCACGGGGGTCAAGGCCGGTGCTCGGCTCGTCCAGGAACAGCACCGGCGGGTCGGCGACCAGCGCGCCCGCCAGGTCTATGCGGCGGCGCATGCCGCCGGAGTAGCCCTTCACCGGACGGTCCGCGGCGTCGGCCAGGCCGAACCGCTCCAGCAGCTCGCGGGCGCGGGCCTTGCTGCGCTTGGCGCCCAGGTGGTACAGGCGTCCGACCATCTCCAGGTTCTCGGCGCCGGTCAGGTGCTCGTCGACGGCGGCGTACTGGCCGGACAGCCCGATGTGGGCGCGCAGCCGCCGGGCGTCCTCGACCACGTCGTGGCCGGCGACGGTGGCGCGGCCGCCGTCGGGCCGCAGCAGCGTGGTCAGCACCCGCACCGCGGTGGTCTTGCCGGCGCCGTTCGGGCCGAGCAGGGCGAGCACCGTCCCCCGCGGGACCGTGAAGCTCAGCCCGTCCAGGGCCGTCACCCCGCCGTATCTCTTGACGAGCCCTTCGGCGGTGATCGCGTCGCTCATGAGGGGTCTCCTTGCTGGTCTTCGGGGGGTCAGGACCGGTGGACGTCGATGTCGCCCCAGTTGGTGTGCGCGTGCACCTCCACGACCGCGTCGGCGGTGTCGGGGCCGTCCGCCGCGGTCAGCGTGTTGCGCACGACGCCGTTCTTGGAGTGCAGGTCCAGCCAGGCGGCGGTGCCCTCGGCGATCCCGACGCCGACCTTGCCGTGGCCGGTCTCCAGCCGGACGGTGCCGCTCACCGCCTCGCCGATCCGGATCCGGCCGTGCGCGGTCCTGGCGGTGAGGCCGGCCAGCGTGCGGCCGACGGTGACGTCGCCGGTGCCGGTCTTCACCTGCAGGTCCCCGGCCGCCTCGCCGAGCGTGACCGCACCGGTGGAGGCCTTCACGGTGCCGGTGCCGTCGACGGCGCCGATCCGGATCGCGCCGGTCGAGGTGACCGCCTCGACCGGGCCGGTCACCCGGTCCACGGTGATGTCGCCGGTGGAGGTCTTGGCCTCCAGCGGCCCCGTCTCCTCCAGGCGCACGTCCCCGATCGAGGTACGCAGGACGGTCTCGCCGAGCGTCCCGGTGGCGACGATCTCCGCGGCGACCTTGGCCTCCAGGCGGGATCCGGCGGGCAGATCGACGGTCACCTCGATCGAGCCGCGCCAGGGCAGCACGTATGCCAGCGCCTTGGGCTTGGGCCCCTTGACCAGCAGCCGCCCGCCGGAGAACTCCACGGTCGTCCGCTCGGCGGCCTGCACGCTCGCCTCGGTGGACGGGTCGCTCGGGCGCACCTCCACCACGGTGTCGGCGCGGTCGCTCGCGTTGATCCGGATCCGGCCGCTGTAGATGTCGATGTCGGCGGTGATCGGCTCGGGGGTGTCGAAAGCAGGCATGGCGGAGCCCTCCTCATGGGTCCGGTCCGGCATCCCGGCCTGGCGCCGGGCGATGAGAGAAGAAGTCGATGGGAGAAGAGGTGGGGCCGAGGGCGCTAACGCACCCAGCCGGTGTAGCTGCGCCCGCTCTGGGGCTGCTGCGCCCGGTCGGCGGGACGGCCGCCCGCGCCGGGCTCGAACGCGGCGGACACGGCGCGGACCAGCCAGGCGTTGACCGAGATCCCCTGCCGGCCGGCCGCCTCCTCCACGCGCAGCTTGAGGTGCTCGGGCAGCCGCAGCGTCATCCGCGCCGTGCCGCCCTCCTCCCCGGACGCCGGGACGGCCTCCGGAACCCCTGCCGCCGTCGGAGCCGGCGCGCCGGCGGGGCTCTCCGGCGACGGCACCGGCGGCGGGGTCACCACGAACGCCGGGTCGCCCCCGCGCAGCCGCACGTCGACCGAGCCCGGCGCGAGATCGCGGGTGATCTCGTCCGCCGCGGCCGACAGCGCCTCCAGGAGCGCGAGCCGCGCGGCCGATTCGAGCGCGCCGGTGAGCCGCTCGGCCAGCGCCCGCGCCTCCGGCCCTCCCGCTTCGGCGGCGACGGCGAGCTGACGGCGCAGGTTCTCGACGTACGGCATCAAGTCCATGCCACAACTATGACGCCATATTGACGTCAGGTCAAGTCAAAGTGACGTCACTTCGCTCGAATTGACGCCACCGATGACATCACCTGCTGCTCAGCCCTTGCCGAAGTGCACTGCGGGGAAGGCGCCCGCCACCCGGAGAGCCGCGGCGAACCCGCCGGCCAGCTCGGTGAGACGCGCGGTCGCGACCGGACCGAGGTGCTCGTAGGGGGCGGCGTCAAGGCGGTCGGTGAGCATCTCCGCCTCCGCGCGCAGGGCCGCGCCGGACTCGGTGAGGTCTCCCGCCCCGTCCAGCAGCCCGCGCTCGCACAGCCGGTCCCGGGCGGCGGCCCACTGCTCCGCCGACCATCCGCGCGTCCGCATGAACAGCGCCGACGTCGGGGCCGTGCCGGTCGCGTTGTGCAGGACCAGCGCCTCGATCCCCGGTAGGCCGGCGACCGCCAGGGCGGCCAGGTGGCCGTCGCCCCGGTGCTCACGCAGCAGCGTCGCGGCATGCCACAGCACCAAATGCGGTTCTTCGGGCACGGGCAGGTCGGCGTTGGCGGAGTACAGAGGCCGCGCCTCCCGATGGCCCGCCTCGGCCGCGCGCAGCGCCAGCTCCGCCGCCTCGGCCATCTCCTTGGAGACGAGGGCGTCCCGGCCGAGCAGGCGCCGCAGCGTGCGGTCCGCGCCGCGCAACCGGGCCGCGAGCACCGCCCCCGGAGCGGCGACGTCCCACGCGGCGGGGATGTGGCGCCGGACATGCTCGTGGTTGAAGTTGTAGAACGTCGCGGTGACGGTGCCCGCGTCGGCCGTTCCGAGCGGGGCCGCGCGGCCCGCGTAGTACGCCATCGGCCCGCGTTCGAGCCCGAGCGCCGAGTACTCGTCCTGAGGTTCCGGCGCGAAGTACACGCAAGCGTGCAGGGGGCTGACGGCGGCGTGGCAGCGGCGGCCCGCGCCGCCCTCGAGGGAGGTCATGTCGTGGCTTTCGTGTCGATGAACAGTTGGGGGCGTGGGGTCGGCGGGTGTCAGGTTCACTTCGCGGGCCGGGCGTCGTCGTCCTCGTCCTCGTCGGCGAGCACGGCCGCGGTCAGGGTGAGGTGCAGCGTGAGGACCTCGGCCGCGGCGTCGGCGTCGCGGGCCAGCGCCGTCTCCTCCAGCCGGCGGTGCTCGGCGACGGCGTCCCGGTCGGGGTTGTGGTACGCCGACCAGCGCCGGGCCAGCTCGCTGGCGGTCCACAGCCGGTCGAAGGTGTCCATCAGGACGGGGTTGCCGCAGCCGTCCAGCAGGGTGCGGTGGAAGACCCGGTGGGCCTCGGACCACTCCTCGGTGTAGTACTCGCCCTCGTCCGGCAGGTAGGGCGGGGTGCGGGCCAGGCGGTGATGGGCGGCGCGTACCCGGGCCTCCCAGTCGACGTCGCCGCGCTCGATGGACATGCGCAGCATGACCGGTTCGACGGCCCGGCGGGCCTCGGCGATCTCCTGCCAGCGGCGGTCGGAGTACGCCGGGACGGCGAAGCCGCGGTTGGGCAGCCGGTCGGCGAGGCCCTCGCCGACCAGCCGCACCAGCGCCTCGCGCACCACGGCCAGGCTCACGCCCTGCTGCTTGGCGAGGTCGTGCGGTTTGAGGGCGTCGCCGGGGGCGTGCTCGCCCCGCATGATCGCGTTTCGGAGGCGCGCGTGGACCTGCTCGGAGAGCATCTGCTTCCCCGATCCGCTCTCCGGCGGGGACGGGGTGTGGGCTGTCTGGGGCATGCCGCTAGCATAGACGACGATCGGACAAATAATCGATTTTCCGTGTTACTGTCGATTTGTGGGTGAGACCGGGGACCGTCGGCGCCGCACGACGACGCCACGGCCGCCGTCATCCGCCACCCGCAGGCACAACCTGAAAGGGAAGACTCGATGAGCGCCAACGACCCCTTCGCCCGCCTCCCCGAGGCGGCCGCCTTCTCCGTGACCAGCAGCACCGTCGGCGACGGCGCGGCCTGGCCGGCGGAGCAGATGTCCTCCGGCGTCCCCGGCGGCCGGGACGTCTCCCCGCACCTGTCGTGGAGCGGTGCGCCGGAAGGCACCCGCAGCTACGCCGTCACCGTCTACGATCCCGACGCCCCCACCGGGTCCGGGTTCTGGCACTGGGCCGTCGCCGACATCCCCGCCGCCGTCACCGAACTGCCCGAAGGCGCCGGCGACGACACCGGTTCCGGCCTGCCCGACGGCGCGTTCCAGCTGCCCAACGACGCCCGCGCGGCCCGCTACATCGGCGCCGCCCCGCCGCCCGGGCACGGCCCGCACCGCTACTTCGTCGTGGTGCACGCCTTGGACGTCGACTCCATCGGCGTCCCGGAAGACGCGACCCCGGCCCTGCTCGGCTTCACCATGAGCGGCCACATCCTCGGCCGCGCGGTGCTGACCGCCACCGCCGAGACCGCCGCCTGACCAGCACGGATGTCCCCGGCCTTCGATCGTGGGCCGGGGACATCCGCGGCCTCAGGCGACGGTGGGTTCGTGGCGCGTGAACATGGCGATCAGGCCGTGCGGCGCACTGTCGCCGAACATGAGCTCGTGGAGACGGCCCGCGTCGGCGGCCTCCGCGGCGCTGCGCGGGAAGAGCGCCTGCTCGTACGCGGTGAGCGCGGCCTCGACGTCGCCGGGGTGCGCGGCGATCGCCTTGCCGAGCTCGGCGCCGTCGTGCATGGCCAGGTTGGCGCCCTCGCCGGACGGGACCATGAGGTGGGCCGCGTCGCCGACCAGCGTCGCTCCGGGCACGCGGTCCCACCGGTGAGCGTCGGGCAGGGCGTAGAGCGGGCGCAGCACCGGCGCGGTGTCGCCATCGGTGATCAACGCGGTGAGCTCGGGTGCCCAGCCGTCGAACTCGCGCGCGATCCGCGCGGCGGCCGCGGCGGGATCGGTGAAGTCGATGCCGGCGAACCAGTCCCGCGGCTTGCGGAGCGCCACGTAGGTGTGGAGGGTATCGCCGCTCTCCCGGTGGGCCTGGATCCCCTTCCCGGGCGCGAGCGCGAACATCGCCCCGCCGCCGACCGCTTTCGCGGCTGCGGGGTGCCGGGTGTCGGCGTCGAACAGGTACGTCTCGACGAACGACGTGCCGCTGTACTCGGGTACGGCGCCCGACAGCAGCGGCCGGACCCGCGACCACGCCCCGTCCGCGCCGACCAGCAGGTTCGTGACGACGGTGGCGCCGTCGGCGAAGGCCACCTCGTGGCGGCCGTCACCGAGGGTCCGGACGCCGGAGACCTTGCGGCCCCAGCGGACGGTCCCGGCCGGGAGCGCGTCCAGCAGGAGCTTCCGCAGTTCGCCGCGCTGGACCTCGGGTCGGCCGCCGGTGCCGTCGTCGGGTTCGTCGAGCAGGACGGTCCCGTCCGGAGCCAGGGCGCGCGACGCCTCACGGCCCTCCAGGACGAGGCCGCGGAACTCCTCGATCAGGCCCGCCGCCTGAAGCGCCGGCTGGCCGTTGTGCTCATGGATGTCGAGCAGCCCGCCCTGCGCGCGCGCCGTCGGGGACGGCTCCGCCTCATAGACCGTGGACGGTATCCCGTGGACGTGCAGGACGCGGGCGAGCGTGAGGCCGCCGAGCCCGGCGCCAATGATCGTGACATGCGTCGTCATGGTGATCTCCTTCGCTTGCGAGGCCGGTGCGGCCCCTCTGGTACGCCGTTCCAATGGAACAACGCTCCATGATGGAACGATGTTCCAGGCATGGCAGGATGGCGGTATGGCAACGCGGACAGGCCGGTCACAGCGGCGCACGGACGCGCTCTCCCGCGAGCGCATCGTCGAGGCGGCCGTCGAACTGCTCGACACCTCCGGCGAGAGCGGGCTGACGTTCCGGGCCCTGACCGAGCGCCTCGCCACCGGCCCCGGAGCGATCTACTGGCACGTGGCGAACAAGACCGAGCTCCTCGACGCCGCCACCGACGCCGTCGTCGCCGCCGCTCTGGCCGTCCGGCCCTCCGAGTCCCCGGGCTCGCCGCAGGACGAGGTCCGCGCCGTCGCGCTCGGCCTGTTCGAGGCGACCGAGGAGCACCCCTGGCTCGCCGCGCAGCTCGCCACGCAGCTCTCCCGCAACCCGTCCGGCACGGTGGCGCCGCGGATCTTCGAGAGCCTCGGCCGGCAGGTCCGCGCGCTGGGCGTGCCCGAAGGCCACTGGTTCACGGCGACCTCGGCGCTGATGCACTACGTCCTGGGCGCCGCCGGCCAGAACGCCGCGAACACCGGAAGCGCCCGTGCCCTCGGCCCCGGCACCGGCCGCGCCGAGTTCCTCGACGCCGTATCGACGGCCTGGGAAGGTCTCGACCCCGGCGACTACCCGTTCACCCGAGCCGTCGCCGGCCAAGTGCGCGACCACGACGACCGCGAGCAGTTCCTCGCCGGGATCGACCTGGTCCTCACCGGCATCACCGCCCTCAGCCCACCCCGCGAGGCCTCACCCGCCGAAAAGCCGTCGCGGCGCGGTGGTGCGGGTCGTTACCCTCCGCCGGATGAGTGAGGATCTTCTGGCCGCCTATGACGAGCATCTGCGCGGGACGGGCGTTCCCGCGCAGGGCGCGTGGATCGAGCAGGACGGGCCGCTGCTGCGGGTCGTCGGGGAGCACCGCGGATTCGTCACCGGCCCGCGCGACCTGTCCGGGCACGATGTCGACGCTCTCATCGCCGCGCAGACCGCCTTCTTCGGCGCCCGCGGCGAGGCCGTGGAATGGAAGGCCCGCGGCCACGACCTCCCCAGCGACCTTCCCGACCGGCTGCGGGCCGCCGGATTCGTCGCCGAGCCCACCGAGACGGTCGTGATCGCCCGCATCGCCGACCTGCCGGCCGCGGCGCCCGCACCCGAGGGCGTGGTGATCAGACGGGTGGGCGGCGAGGCGATCCCCGCCATCGTGGAGATGGAGTCGCAGGTGTGGGGGCGCGACTGCGGCTTCATCGGCGACCATCTGGCCGGCGGCCTGGCCACCGCCGCCGACCGGCTGGCGATCTTCACGGCCGAGGCCGCCGGCCGGGTCGTCGCGGCCGGCTGGGCGGCGCTCCGCGAGGACGGGGTGTTCGCGTCCCTGTGGGGCGGGTCCACGCTGAAGGAGTGGCGAGGCCGCGGGATCTACCGGGCGCTCGTGGCCGTCCGGGCGCGCCTGGCCGCCGAACTCGGCTACCGGTACCTGCAGGTCGACGCCTCCGACGACAGCCGCCCCATCCTGGAGCGCCTCGGCTTCACCGCCGTCACCACCACGACCCCCCACGTCTGGTCCCCACCGGCCTGATCACGCCGAAGGCATCTCGCTGACCTGCGGTGATTAGCGGCCGACGGCCTCGGGGAGGCTGCGGTACGGGAGGGGTGCCGGTGGGGAGGTCTCGCGCGCGTTCGTGGCCGCGGTCGATCCGCGGCAGGGACACGATGATCGCCGCGGTCGTGTCCGCGCTCGTCCTCACGGTGCTCGCCGTCGGCATCGACCTGCTCGTCCGGTCCAACGAGCACGACGTCGCGTTCGCGCGGACCGAGCTCGCCGCGCGGCGGATCAGCGCCGCGGTGCGGCAGCGGACGCTGCCCAGCCCGATCCCCCCGGGCGCCGGCGGCGTCCGGTACCTCCAGGTGGTCGGCGCCGACAGGCGGATCCTCAACGCCAGCCCGGCCGCCGCCGGCCGGCCGCCGCTCAGCGCCGTCGTGCCGCCCCCCGCCGACCGGGTCCGCGAGTTCTCCCGGTGCCCGGCGTCCGGCGGGGGCTGCCTGACGATCGTCGCCATCCGCGTCACCCCTACCGCGGACTCCTCGGTCGTCTATGCCGGACGCCCCCTCCCGACGATCCTGTCCAGCCCGATCCTGGAGCTGATCCTCGCCGGGTGCGTGGTCGCGCTGACCGCCCTGGCGTCCTGGACGACCTGGCAGGTCGTCGGCCGCACGCTGCGTCCCGTCGACGACATCCGCACGCAACTCGCCGAGATCACCGTCAGCGACCTGTCCCACCGCGTCCCCGAGCCGCCCGGCGACGACGAGGTCGCGCGCCTCGCCCGGACCGCCAACGCCACCCTCGACCGGCTGGAGCGGTCCGTCCGCGTCCAGCACCAGTTCGCCTCCGACGCCGCGCACGAGCTGCGGACCCCCATCGCGGGGCTGCGCGTCAACCTCGAGGACCTCGCCATGCACCCGCAGGACACCGACGTCGAAACCGCCGCCCAGGCGGCGCTCCGCTCCGCGGACCGGCTGGAGGGCATCGTCGCCGACCTGCTGCTGCTCGCGCAGATCGGCACCGGAGCCGACCTGGCCGAACCGCTCGACCTCACCGCCCTGGTCGAGAGCGGGATACGGGACCACCAGGCGCCCTCCGCGCAGAACCACGCCATCCCGATCCGGCCGCGCCTCACCCCCCGGGTCCGGGTCCAGGGCGTGCCCGCGCACCTGCAGCGCCTCCTGGACGGCCTGCTCGACAACGCCCAGCGCCACGCCACCGAGGCCGTCGAGGTCGAGCTCGTCTCCGACCACGACCACGCGGCCCTCACCGTGGCCGACGACGGCCCCGGAATCCCGCCCGAGGACCGCGAGCGCGTCTTCGAACGCTTCACCCGCGTCGACACCGCGCGCAGCCGCGACGCCGGCGGAACCGGCCTGGGCCTCGCCATCGCCCGCGAGATCGCCTCCGCGCACCGCGGCACCCTCACCATCGACGACAGCCCGTCCGGCGCGCGCTTCACCCTCCGCCTCCCCCTCCTCGCTCCCCCATCCGACGGCTCCCCCGGAACCCGCTAGGGCCGGCGGTCACGGTCGCAGCATCTGCCGCACCCGGGCGGCCTCGCGGGTGAGGTGGTCGCGTTCCGGGACGCTGGCCGCCGCGCGGGAGGCCTCGGCGTACAGCTCGGCGGCCTGCTCAAGGTCACCGGCGCGTTCGAGCAGGTACGCCCTCGCTGCGGCGTAGCGGGGCAGGCCGGGGCTCACCTCGGCCAGGGCCGCCAGGCCGGCCCGCGGCCCGTCGGCCTCCCCGACCGCCACCGCGCGGTTGAGCCGCACCACCGGGCTGCCGGTGAGGCGCAGCAGCTCGTCGTACCACTCCACGATCTGCACCCAGTCCGTCTCGCAGGCCGCCTGGGCGTCGGCGTGCAGGGCGGCGATCGCGGCCTGCGCCTGGTATTCGCCCAGCCGGTCCCGGGCCAGCGCGGCCTGCAGGATCGTCACCCCCTCGGCGATCAGGCCGGTGTCCCAGCGCGACCGGTCCTGCTCGGCGAGCGGCACCAGGCGGCCTCCCGGGCCGGTGCGGGACGCGCGGCGCGCATGATGCAGCAGCATGAGCGCGAGCAGCCCCGCGACCTCGGGCTCGTCGGTCAAGGCGGCGAGCCGGCGGGTGAGGCGGATCGCCTCGGCCGCCAGGTCGACGTCCCCGCCGTACCCCTCGTTGAACACCAGATACAGCACCCGCAGCACGGTGGCGAGGTCACCGGCCTGGTCGAACCGGACGGACGAGACGGTCCGCTTGGCCCTGCTGATGCGCTGGGCCATGGTCGCCTCGGGCACCAGGTAGGCCTGCGCGATCTGCCGCGTGGTCAGCCCGCCGACCGCGCGCAGCGTGAGCGCGACGGCCGAGGCCGGCGTCAATGACGGGTGCGCGCACAGGAAGTACAGCTGGAGCGTGTCGTCCACCGCACGGCCCGGACCGGGCGGCGGCTCCTCCTCGACGCGCATCTCGCGGTCGCGGCGGGAGGCGTCGGCGCGCGCGGCGTCGAGGAACTTGCGCCACGCCACCGTGACCAGCCAGCCCTTTGGGTCGCGCGGCGGATCGTCCGGCCACGCGCGCAGGGCCTCGACCAGGGCTTCCTGCACGGCGTCCTCAGCCGCCGCGAAGTCCGCTCCGCGGCGGCCGAGGACCCCGATCACCGCCGGGGTGAGGGTCCTCAGCAGGGCCTCGTCCACCATGCTCATTCCGTGATGGTCGGCGGCGCGGTCAGGAGCGGGCGCACCTCGAGCCACTCGTGGATCGGCTTCCCGCCCGCCCCCGGAGCCGCGGACAGCTCACCGGCCAGCTCCAGCGCCCGCTCGTAGGTGTCGACGTCGACGATCATCCACCCGGCGATCAGGTCCTTGGTCTCCGCGAACGGCCCGTCGGTGACCGGCGGCCGCCCCTCGCCGTCATAGCGGACGAACGTGCCCTCCGGGGAGAGCGCCTGGCCGTCGACGAACTCGCCGCTGGCCTCGAGCCGCGCGGCGAAGTCCTGCATGAACTGCATGTGCGCCGAGATCTCCTCCGGCGTCCACTGGTCCATCGGCACGTCGTTGACCGGTGCCGGCGCGCCCCGGTAGTGCTTGAGCAACAGGTACTTGGCCATCGTGTTCTCCTCGGTGCGGTCCGGCCATTGTGGCCGTGGTTCACTGCGGGGACGGAGCCGCACGCGCGTTCTCGACATCCCACCGAGACCTTTTCTGACGGGCTCCGGCTCGCTCGCTCCGCGTGTCCCGGGGGCGCCCGGGGGCGCCTCCATGTCGCCGGAGGCGCCCCCGGGCGAGGTGCATCTCGCGCGGAGGCCGCAGAGGGAACGCGCCTGCCGCAACTACATCCCCGCTAGTCCGCGGGCATCACGGTGAACCTGAACCCCGAACTCGTCGGACGGCGCAGTGGAGTGTCGCACTTGATCCGGCGCAGCACCTCGTTCCTGCTGAGGCCGAGCCTTTGCGCGATGAGCCGGTCCGGGCGCACCGGGACCGGATCCTCGAAGGCGACCTCCACCTGGACCGGCCACGCCTCGTCCAGCGATGCCGGCGGGGCGTCCAGGCGCCAGGCGCCCGTCCAGTCCAGGGTGAAGCGGCTGCGACGGGCGAGCAGCGGATCCAGCAGCCTGGACGCCACCAGACCCGGATCGTTGACGCGGTAGCCGCGGAGCTCGGCCGGATCGAGGGATCTCACCGGGACGCGCTCATGCACGGTGAGCTTGCTCGTCCGGCCGCAGGACACGCAGCGGACCAGCAGCCACACGTCCAGCAGCTTGCCGTTGGCGTTGACGCGGAACCTGCCGTCGCCGGTGGTGGCGGACTCCGAACGGCAGTCCGCGCACCGCAGCGACAGCAGAGGCAGCCTGGTCCGGCGGACGACCCAGGGCAGCACGGTATGAGGTTGTGAAGACATGATCTCTCTGGACCTGACACGAGGCCGATTGCGCGCGGCCTCGGACGCTGTACGGCCGGGCGCACCAGGGCAGCCCGGCAGAGCCGACGACGATGCGTCGGCTACAGGTGAGCGAAGAAGGTGTCAGGTCTAAAGAGCAGGCGGCGTCACGCGGTTCTGTCCTCTGTCCTCACTGCGATGGGGCCGCGGGCAACCTATGGGAACGCCGAAGGAAGATTCAATGGGTTTTCCGTTCGACGCTCTTTGAAGCTCACCTGGCCCCAGTCGGGCGCAGCGTCATAGCGCCGATCACAGGCCCAGGTGGATGAGCGTCACCTCGGCTCAGTGTCTCGGGGATCGGTGCTGGTCGTACCGGTGGCGGAGGAGCCGTCGGTCCGCTCCGGGACGGCCGCGTCGGTTCGGACGTGCTCGGCGCGGATGGCGCGTTCGAGATGTGCGGCGGCCGCCTTTTGGGCGGCGTCGCGTTCGGCGGTGAGGGCGTCGACCTGCGCCTGCAGCCGCGTGGTCTCGACGAGCAGGTCCTCGCGGGCGGCGTCGCGTTCACCGGCGGCGCGCTCGACGGCCTCCCGCGCACGGACGTCGGCGGCGTGGGCCGCGTCCTCGGCGGTGGTGAGCGCGGCCCGCAGCCTTGCGAGTTCGTCGTGGGCGGCGGTCAGCTCGGCGGTGGTCTCGGTGAGACGGGCTTGGACTTCGCTGAGTCGGGTCTGGGCTTCGGTGAGTCGGCCGGTCTGCTGGTCGAGCCGAGTGCGGGTGTCCTGATGCTCCTGGCGGGCCGCGTCCAGGGCCCGCTGCATCTCGTCGCGGGTCTGCTCGGCGCGGCGGCCGGCTCGCTCCGCCTCGTCACGGGCCTGCGCGAGGTCGCGTTCGGTGGCCTGCAACCGCGCGTGCGCGGTGTCGTACTGCTCCTGCAGGGTGCGCGCGGCCTCCTCGGCGGACTGGCGCGCCGCGGTCTCGGCCTGGGCGGTGGCGCGCGCGGCGGCGGCGACCTGTTCGGCGGCGAGTGCGCGTTCCTCGGCGCGCTCTTGTGCCTGTCCGGCGGCGGACGCGGCGGCGCGGGCGGCGTCATGGCCCTGTTCGGCGCGGCGCCGCGCGTCCTCCGCGGCACGCGCGCTCTCTTCGGCCTGTGCCGCCTGCTGCTCCAGGGCGGTGTTGCGGTCGACGACGGTGGCGATGATCTCCTCGATGCGGTCGGCGGCCTGGGCCTCCCGGTCCGCACGGGCGCGGGCGTCGGCCGCGGCCTGGGTGAGCACCGCGCGCAGCGCCGCGAGGGGCTCCTTGACCGCGGCCGCCGAGAGGCTGCGGCCGGCGGCGTGCGCCTCGGCCTGGCAGTCCTTGAGCGTCCGGCCGTCGGCGTCGCGCTCGACCGGGCAGTACTCCGGCCGCCGCCCCCGGGTCTTGGGCGGCCGCGGCAGCGGGGTGTCGCAGTGCTTGCACCGGCCCCACGGTGCGGACGGATCCGCCCCGGGCGGCAGCCTCCGCCCCTGCCTGTCCCCCTGCTCTTCCGGGTCCGTCGTCCGCGCCGTCTCGGTATGGCGCGCCCCGGTCGGCGGCCTGCTCGCGGGCACAGCCGGGCCGGGACGGGCGGGGATCTCACGCTCAGCCATGCCGATCATGCTTCCACAAACCTCGGAGCGAGAAATGAAAACACGCTGACGGATTTCTGTGACAAGAAATCAGTCAAGCGCATAATCCGGGTTATGCGCTATGCTGCCGAGGTGATCAACACGCACCGCTCCGCGCCGCCGCAGGCACCCTCGGAGCACCACCCCGTCCCACCGGCGGACGAGGACGAGCGACACAGGCCGGCCGGGCTCGGCCGTCGGGGCGGCTTCGGGGCCCGGTCCGGCGCGCCCAGTTCGGTCGCCTGCTCGCGGCGCAAAGAGCGGTCGTGACCTCGAACGATGCGGCGAACGACGCCGTGAACGGCAGCCCGACCAGCGCCGTTGCCGAGGAGGCTGCGGTCACCGCAGTGCAGCGGGCCGCGTCCGGGCCGACCGTGCCCGTCTCCAGCGAGCGTTCGGAGGAGACCGGGGAACCTCTGGAGGGCGTTGTGCTGGCCCCCGCCGATCCGGAGTCCACCGGCGCAGCGACGCGGGGAACACAGGGATCGCCCGGTTCAGGCGTAGCGGCGGACGCCGCTCCCCCGGTGGTGGCGGACGCCAGGAGCCTGGCACACCCCGCCGCCCCGCTGGCCGCCGACGCGCTGGCCAAACTGGACGCCGACCTCGGGCAGGTGCAGGTCGCCCGGATCGGCGGGCGGCGGATCTACCGGCGCCGGATCGAGCTGCTGGCCGAGGCGTGCACACCGCGGACGTTCGCGCTGGTGCTGGACTGGCTGAGCAGCACCCGCCGCGGCTCGGCCGCCACCAAGCGCACCTACGCCGACGACCTGCGCCGCGTCTGGGCGCCGCTGGCCCGCGAACTCGGTCACGAGGCGTTCTCCGTCGGCTGCCTCACCCGCGAGCATGTCCGGATGTGGCGGCTGCGGCAGGAGGCCGCGGGTGTCGCGTCGCGCAGCATCGGCCGCTACGTCGCGTGCCTGTCGTCGCTGCACGTCTACGCGGCCGGGCGGATGGACCCGCCTCCGGTCAATCCGGTCACGCAGGACGATCGGCCGCGCGTCACCGCCGAGCGCACCGCGGGCTCCACCCCGGTGCTGGAGGTGGACCAGGTCCGCGCGGTGGCCGCGTGCGCGTCCGGCGAGCTGGATCTGCTGGTGGTGCTCCTGCTGTACAGCCTGGCCGGCCGTGTCACCGAGTTGTGCGCGGCCGATGTGACCGACCTCGTCCGGGACGGCGACCGCGCCGCCCTCATCGTCACCCGCAAGGGCGGCAAGCGCCGGACGATGCCGTTGCCGCACCGCTGCGCGGACCTGCTGCGCCGGCACGTCGGCACCCGCACGCGCGGGCCGCTGCTGTTGGACGCCAAGGGCGATCGCCTGGACCGGCATGACGTCGACCGCATCACCACCCGGCTCGGCCGGGCCGCCGGCGTGCTGCCCGGCCGGGACCTCACCCCGCATGTCTGGCGCGCGTCCCGCATCACGCACATGCTCGACGCCGGGGTCCCGCTCGCCGAAGTGCAGGAGTTCGCCGACCACGTCGACCCCGCCACCACCGTCGGCTACTGGGAACGCCGCACCAAGCACCAGCGCGCCACCGCTCACGCCGACCAGGCCGCCGGAATCTTCGACGACCTGTTCCCGCCGGACGCCCCTCCGGGCCGGTAGCCCGAAACGCCCCGCCCGCTACCGCCTGCGGGCGTGGCCGAGGTAGGTGACGATCGGCTTGCCGTCCGGCTCGAGGACGAAGCGGGTCATCCCCGGGATCGCCTCGTCGTCGATCCTTCCCTTGCGGCGTGCGACGGTGGCCCGGACCAGGTCGAGGACGTTGGCGGGCTTGAAGGAGCAGACGTCCTCGTTCCGCAGGCCGTGTGCGGCGAGCGTGGCCGCGACCTCCTCCGGTGGGCGCAGCCGCGCGGCGCTGTAGCGGCCGCGCGGCGCTGTAGCGGCCGCGCGGCATGATGCGGGTCTGCGGCAGCGCCTGGAAGGCGCCCAGGTAGATCAGCCGGGACACCGGCGTCCGGTTGACGGTGTCGTAGAACAGGACGCCATCGGGCCGCAGGAGCCTGGCCGCATGCGCGACGACCCGGTCGAGGTCGCCGGTGATCTCGAAGGTGTCGGTGTGGAAGACGACGTCGAAGGACGCGCCGGCCAGCCCGGGATCCTCGGCGGGCGCGGTCGCGTACTCGACGGCCTCTCCGCCGTCCGCCTCCTGCGCCATCGCGGTCGCTTCGGGGGACGGGTCCAGCGCGACGACGTTCAGGCCGAGTCCCGCCAGCCCTCGGGCGAGCAGGCCTCGCCCGCTGCCGACGACCAGTGCGGACCGTCCGGCCGGCTCGATCCCGAGCCGGCGGAGCGTGAAGCTCACGTACTCCAGCCGCACGCCTTGGAACGTGAGGGCCCGGATGTGGCGTCCGTCGATCGCGCCGGGCGCCCGCGAGTCTAGTTCGATGGTCGGTCCCATGCCACCCCTCCTGAGTTCCCTTAGGAGACCCACATTAGTCTCCTAAGGGAACTCGAGTAGGCTCGGGGGGTGACCAGGACCCCGCTCGCCGACGTCGCGTGCTCGATCGCACGCGCCACCGACCTGTTCGCGGACGCGTGGACGGCGCTCATCATGCGGGACGTCCTGGTCGGCGTCACCCGCTTCGACGACCTGGCCCGCGACCTGGGCGTCTCGCGCAAGGTCCTTTCCGCCCGGCTCGCCCGGCTGGTGGAGGAGGGCGTGCTGGTCCGCGAGCGCTACCAGGACCGTCCGCCTCGGGAGCACTACCTGGCAACGGAGAAGGGCAAGGAGCTGTATCCCGTCCTGCTCGCCCTGATGCGATGGGGCGACCGCTGGTACGGGGAGTCCGGTCCGCCCGTGCGCATCCACCACCTGGAGTGCGGCCACGACACCGAAGCCGTCACCACGTGCGTCCATTGCGGACACGAGCTCACCGCCGACAACACCACCCAACTCCCCGGCCCCGGTGGCTGCATCGGCCCCGGAACCCAGGTCATCGGCCCGCTGATCGCTCGCCGCGCCCCCTCGCCCTGACGCATCCGCATCGACGTCAAGGTGTCCGGAGCGCCACGGCGGCGCGGGACGCCTGCGCGACCACGCCGGCGATGCTCGAGGTGATGAACGAGCCGCCGCCGGCCAGGTCGCCGACCACGTTCACGCGCGGGTCGGTGGGAACCACGCCGCCGGACCGGTGGAGGGTGGCCAGACCGGCGCCCTCCAGCGATCGGACCAGAGGCCAAGCCGCGCCCGGGACCGCGTGCGCGGGCGCGTTCACGGCGTTGACGACGGCGTGCGCAGTGTGTTGGCCCCCGGCGTCCCGCACCCGGAACCGCCCGTTCACCGGCTCGACCGCAGTGACGCCGGAGGAGACGGTGAGCTGGCCGGAGTCCAGGAGCCGCATCAGGATGGACGCGTTCACCGGAACCATGGGCGAGGCGACGCTCGTGGCCGTGCGGTGATGGCGCCGCAGCCATGCGCGGTCGGGCTCGCGCAGCAGGCGCCAGGCGTACGGGCCGACGGTGTGCGCCGTCTCCTGCAACACGCGGCGGCCGATCCGGCGGTCGTCGACCGCGGCGATCTGCTGCCGGAGGCGCCGGACCGGGTCGTCCGTCCGAGTGCTGCGGAGCAACGCGGCGAGTTCGTCGAAGTCCTCTCCCGCGTCGGCCAGTTCCTTGCGCAGCAGGCCGACGAGGTCGTCGAGCGCGAGGGATCCCTGGGCGTCGTGGAGCCTCGCCACCTGCTCGACGGTCACGTGCACGGGACGCCGACCGTCCGGGCGCTGCCAGACGTACGGGAGCACCCCGCTGCGCGACAGCAGCGTGATCCGTCCCGGGTACCGGCGCGCGGCGAGCGCCACGACGACATCGACGGCCGTCAGGCCGCTGCCGATGACCGCCACATCGTCGCCGGCGGCGATGTGGTCGAGCGTGTCGGCGAGCGGATAGGGATCGGCGGTGAAGCCCGCTTCGCCGGCAAGCCCGTACGCGTCCGGGGGCGCTCCCCCGCCCAGGCACAGCGCCACGCGGTCGGCTTCGTGCTCCTGCCCGTCGTCGGTACGCAGGACCAGACGCGTACCGGACCGGGCGGTGGCCTCGGTCACCCGCGCGGCCACGACGCGCACCGGCCAACCCTGTTCTCCCAGAGCCGCCACGGCCTTCTCCGCCGAGTGGACCAGGTACTCGCCGTAGACGGCGCGCGGGACCAGCGGTTGGCCGAGGAGCGGGTCGATGTGGTCGGCACCGCGCTTACCGAGCCAGGTTGCGAAATGGCCGAAGTCGCCACCCCGGACCGACATGAGCGCGGGTGGCGTGTTGACCAGAACCGCTTCCAGGTCCGGGACGTACGGTCGTCCCCGCCACAGGTGCGGCGACGGCTCGAAGACCGTGATGGTGCCGGTCCCGCCCAGTGCGGCGGTGCCCTCGGTGGCGGCGAGCGCGTCCAGCAGGCCGACGGCCGCCGCGCCTCCCCCGACGATCGCGATGTCCATGTTCTCCCTCTCCGGTGGTCGTGTGCCACCGACCCTGCCGGTCCTCGCCGGCGCGCCCCATCCCCGCTTCCCGGGGGATCGGCGACGCACGGCCCCCTCAAACGAGGGGGTCCATGCCGTGGCGCCGCAGGGCAGGCTGGGCTGTGGAACCTGCGAAGACCCGGGCAGGCGGCGGGCGGGCCGATCACTTGAGGAGACGTGCATGACCGATCGACATCGACCGGTGCTGGCAGCCGCCGGACAGGCCGCCGACGCTCTGGACCTGTTCGGCCGCGTCTCCGCCCGGCTGCGGCGGTTGGTGCCGTTCCACTCGGCCGTGTGGACCGCCGCCGACCCGGAGACCGGCCTGATCACCGCACCGATGCTGGTGGAGAACATGGGCTCCGGCGAGGGCTGCGCCGCCTACTGGCGGAGCGAGCTGCTGGAGGAGAACGTCCTGCCGTTCCGCGACCTTGCCCGCGCCTCCGTACCGGCGGCGGGGCTGCGCGCGGCCACAGGCGATCTGCCCGCCCGCAGCGCCCGGTTCCGGCGCCTGCTGCTCGGCCAGGGCGTACACGACGAGCTGCGCGCCGTGCTCCGAATCGGCGACCGGCCGTGGGGCCTGGTGAGCCTGTTCCGCACCACCGATGCCTTCCGTCCGCACGAGACCGAACTCGTCGCCGGCCTGTCCCGTCCGCTGGCCGAGCGGCTGCGGACGTTCGCCCGTCCGCCCGCGCCCGCGCGCGGCACCGATTCCCCGGCGTCCGGCCTGATCCTCTTCGACGGGGCCGGTGAAGCCATATCGGCCAACGACGAGGCGCGACACCACCTCGCGCGGCTGCCGGAAGGGCCGTCGTTCCCGACACCGCTGGGGCTGGAGCTGCCGATCTGGGTGATCGGCACGGTGCTCCAGGCACGCGCCGTCGCCGACGGCTGGGACCGAGGCAGCGCCCGCACGCGCATCCGGACCACCGACGGCCGCTGGCTGACCTGCCACGCCTCGGGCCTCACCAGACCCGGCGGCCGGCCCGGCCCGGTGGCCCTCGTCATCGAGCCCGCCACACCCGCCGACCTGGCGGTCCTGGTCGCCGAGGCGTACGGCCTGACCTCGCGGGAGCTCCAGATCACCCAGCTCACCGCGCGCGGGATGAGCACCGCCGAGATCGCCGCGGCGCTGTTCATCTCGCCGCACACCGTCCGCGACCACCTCAAGACGATCTTCACCAAGGCCGGTGTCTCGAGCCGGGGCGCGCTGGTCGCCCGCCTGTTCACCGACCACTACTGGCCCGCGCTGTCAGAACCGGCGTCCTCCCTCCGAACCTGATCCTGCCGCAGCGTCCCCGGCGCCGGGCCAGTCAGCCGTCCTGCTCTCCAGCCCTTTCACGGCCCGCGGCTCCCGTGTTCCTCGTTGCGCATGGACAGGTAGTGGCTCAGCTGGACGGACGCGTCGAGCATGGCGAGGCCTTGCGCGGTGAGCTTGCGCTGCCAGCCGTCCAGGGCGGCGGCCAGGGCGCTCGTGCCGCCGGCTTGCCGGACCTGCTGGACAACGGTGCGGATGTGGCTCAGCGGGTAGCCCCCGCGTCTGAGGAGATGGGTGAGCTCGGCGTCGCGGATGTCGCCGGCGTGGAAGACGCGGTAGCCGGTGGCCCGGTCCCGGGCGGGTGTGAGGATGCCGGCCGCCTCCCAGTTGCGCAGGGTCGCGGGCGTGATGTCGAGCCGGTGCGCGAGCTCGCCGATGGTGCGGCTCTCCGCGCGGCCTGCCGGGCCCGGGCCGGCGCCGGAGTCCGCGATCAGGTGGTCGACCGCGTCGCGCACCGCGCCGAGGGTGTCCCGGTCGCGGAGCAGCCGGGTGTGGCCGCGGTCGATGGTCTGGAGGGCGCCGTCGAGGTCGTCGCCGTGGACGGCGTTCATGATCCGGCCCGCGGCCGCGTGCCCGTAGGCGGGGACGAGCGCGAGGTAGGCGCGCAGCGCCGCCGCGTGCGCCTCGGTGTAGATCCGGTATCCGGTCGGCGTGCGCTCGGCGGGCGGGAGGAACCCGTCCTGCTCGTAGTTGCGGACCGCCTGGGTCGAGAGGCCGTGCTCGCGGGCGAGGTCAGCTGGTCGCAGGGTCATCACCGATTTGAGACTTTACAGAGCCTGCCGGGCGCTAATGCGGCCTAAGTTTCAACCGACTTTTCAAAGTTACGATTGTGGCACATGACCCAGGACATCTGCGGGTTCGTACCCGCGTCATGCGAACTGCTCGGGCTCGGTGAGCCGACGCATCTGGAACCGGCCTTCGGACGGGTCCGCAACGAACTGTTCTCCCGGCTGGTCGAGCGCGGCTTCCGGTCGATCGCCCTCGAGACCGACCGGGTGGCCGCGCTCGCCGTGGACGACTTCGTCCAGCACGGCACCGGAAGCCTCGACGCCGCGATGCGCGAGGGCTTCTCGCACGGCTTCGGGGACCTGGACGCCAACAGGCGGCTGGTCGCCTGGATGCGCGAGTACAACCGGGACCGTCCCGCGGCGGAGCGTGTCGCCTTCCATGGCTTCGACGCGGCGACGGAGACGACCAGCGCGCCCAGCCCGCGGTCCTACCTCGAGCACGCCCGCGACTACCTGGCGCTCGATCTCGACATCGCGGGCCTGGCCGGCGAGGACGGGCGGTGGAGCCGCATGGAGGCGGTCATGGACCCGGCCATGTCGGTCGGGGAGACGCCTGAGGCGGTGCGGCTGCGGTCGATCGCCGACGACATGCTCACCGCGCTGTACGCCCGCGCACCGGAGCTGATCGCGGCGACGTCACGCGCCGAGTGGTACCAGGCGAAGACGCACCTCACCGCCGGCCTCGGCCTGCTGCGGTATCACAAGCAGGCGGCCCAGCGCCTCGAACAGGCGGCACGCGTTTCCCTCCTGGGAGGCACCCGGGACGCGCTGATGGCGCAGAACCTGCTCGACATCCGCGGCATCGAGGCCAGGCGAGGACCGACGCTCGTCTTCTCTCATAACCGCCATCTGCAGCGGAACATCTGCGTCATTCCCATGGGGAACCTGGATCTCGCCTGGATCGGCGTGGGCGCCATTCTCGCGTCCTTGGTGGACGAGCAGTACGCCTTCATCGCCGGCAGCCTGGGCCGCAGCGAGATCATCGGCCTCCGGGAACCGGACCCGGACACCTACGAGGGCTCCCTGCAGAGCCGCGTCGGCACGTGGGGCCTGGTGGAGGCCGCCTCCATCGCCGCCGCCGGCACCCGCGCCGACGCCGCCCGGCAGCAGGCGTACTTCCCCCTCGACCAGGAGACCGTCGACGGAGCGGACGCCGTCCTGCACATCACCGACGCCTCGGCGGCCGCCCGGAACCCGTAGAAGGGCCGGCACGGGGAACGGCGATAGGTTCTTGGGTGTGAACGACACCCCGGACGGCGCCCCGGACGCCTCGGACGACGCCTTGGACGTGGACGCCTTCACCACCGCGATCGAGAGCTTCAACCGGTTCTACATCCGGATTCCGATGCTGGAGAAGCTGCCGTTCACGACGCTGTCGGTGCTGGACACGCTCGCGGCCGGCGGGCCGATGCGGATGACCGACCTGACGAGGACCGAGCAGGTGAGCCAGCCCGGCATCACCCAGCTGGTGTCCCGGCTGGAGCGCGACGGGCTGGTGGCGCGCCGTCCCGACCCGGACGACGGGCGCGCCGTCCTGGTCCACATCACCGAGGCGGGCCTCCGGATCATGCGGTCGCGCCGCGAGGACCGGACGCGGCATCTGGCGCCGCTGGTCGACCGGCTGACCGGCGAGCAGCGGCGGGCGCTCGCGGACGCGCTGCCCGTGCTGGCCCGCCTCGCCGAGCTCGGCCGCGCCGAGACCGGGAGCGGCGCGGGCAGGCCCGGGGTGGGCGGACGCTAGCCGGAAGACTTCGCCTTGGGGCGGGCGCGCAGGTGGGCGCGCTCGCCCTGGCTGCCGAACAGGACGAGGAACTCGACCGGGTCTGCGTCGACGGCGCCGAACCAGTGCGGCAGCCGCGTGTCGAACTCGGCGGCCTCGCCGGGCGACAGGACGAGGTCGTGCTCGCCGAGGAGGATCCGCAGCCGTCCGTTGAGGACGTAGAGCCATTCGTAGCCCTCGTGGGTCTGCGGCGTGGGCTCCCTGCGCTCGCTGCCCGCGGGGATGACGAGCTTGTAGGCCTGGATGCCGCCGGCGCGGCGGGTCAGCGGCAGCATCGTCATGCCGTTGCGGACGACGGGCCGCAGGTGGATGCGCGGGTCGCCGGTGGGCGGCGCGTCGACGAGTTCGTCGAGCGTGACGCCGTAGGCCTTGGCCAGCGGGAACAGCAGTTCGAGGGTGGGGCGGCGGGCGCCGGACTCCAGCCGCGACAGCGTGCTCACGGACACGCCGGTCGCCGCGGACAGGTCGCTCAGCGTGATCTCGCGCTCGGTGCGCAGGGCGCGCAGGCGGGGGCCGACCGCGTCGAGCGCCTGGCCGAGTTCGTCGTCGTCCATCCGGCCAGTTTGCCATATCAGCAACGATGTTTGCGGTTCTCGGCCCCCGGTTCGCATAGTGGCCGCGGAGGTGGTCGAGATGACCGAACGGCTGAGGGACGCCTATGACGTGGTGGTGGCCGGCGGCGGCGCCGCGGGCCTGAACGGGGCGATGATGCTCGCGCGGTCGCGGCGGTCGGTCGTGGTGCTCGACGCGGGCGCCCCGCGCAACGCGCCCGCCCAGGGCGTGCACGGGCTGCTGGCCCGCGACGGGATGCCGCCGGCCGAGCTGCTGGAGCGCGGCCGGGCCGAGGTCCGCCGCTACGGCGGGCAGGTGGTGGCCGGGACGGTCACCGAGGCTGCGCGCGACGGCGGCGGTTTCACCGTCGGCCTCGCGGACGGGCGGACCGTCCGGGCGCGGCGGCTGCTGGTGACCACCGGCCTGGCCGACGAGCTGCCGGACGTGCCGGGCCTGCGCGAACGCTGGGGCCGGGACGTGCTGCACTGCCCGTACTGCCACGGCTGGGAGGTCCGCGACCAGGCGATCGGCGTGCTGGCGACCGGTCCGATGTCGATGCACCAGGCGTTGCTGTTCCGCCAGCTCAGCGACGACGTCGTGCTCTTCGCGCACACCGCGCCGCGTCCGGCGGGCGAGCAGGCCGAGCAGCTGGCCGCCCGCGGCGTCCGCGTGGTCGACGGAGAGGTGGCCGGCCTGGAAATCGCCGACGACCGGCTCGCGGGCGTCCGGCTGGCCGGCGGCACGGTGGTCGCCCGCGACGCGCTGGTGGTAGCGACCCGGATGACCGCACGCGCCGGATTTCTCGCGGGTCTCGGGTTGCGTCCGGTGGAGCATCCGTCCGGCATGGGCGAGCACGTCCCCGCGGACGCCGTGGGCCGCACCGACGTGCCCGGGGTGTGGGTCGCGGGGAACGTGACGGACCTGTCCGCGCAGGTCGGTGCCGCCGCGGCGGCGGGCGCGATGGCTGGGGCGCAGATCAACGCCGACCTGGTCGCCGAGGAGGCCCGGGACGCGGTCGCGGCGCGCCGGACGCCGTTCTCGGCCGAGTCCGAGGCGCGCGCCGCCGAGGCGGTGATGAGCGACAGCCGCCACGGCCTGTAAGCGGGGCCGAAGCGAGACGGTTGCACGGAAGGCCGCCTCCGTGTCATCTTGGAATGGTTGTTCCAAGATGACACGGAGGCGGGAGCGGATGCCCGACGTCAAGCACTTCGACCCGGACGCGGTGCTGGAGCAGGTGGTGCGGCTGTTCTGGCGGCGCGGCGCCGCGTCCACCGGCATCGCCGAGGTGGTGGCGGAGACGGGGATCAGCCGGTCCAGCCTGTACGCGACGTTCGGCGGCAAGCGCGAGCTGTACCTGGCGGCGCTGCGCGGCTACGTGGAGCGCCATTCGCGGCCGGTGTTCGACCGCCTCGCGGCCGACGGCCGGGGCCTGCCCGCGATCGCCGGCTTCTTCGCGGGGCTGATCACCGCCCGCTGCTCGGGCGAGCACGCCCGCTGGGGATGCATGGTGTCCAACGCGCACGCGAGCCTGGACGGCGCCGAGGACGACGACGTCCGGCGGATCCTGGACGCCCACCACGACGGGTTGTACGCGGCGATGCGCGCCGCCTTGCAGGCCGCCGGCCGGCAGGGCCAGTTGCGTCCCGGCCTGGACGTCGACGGCACCGCGCAGACCCTGGCGCTGCTGGCCTACGGCGTGAACCTGCGCTCGCGGGCGGGCGCGCCGGCCGCCGCCCTGACCGCGTCCGTCGACGCCGCGCTCGCCTCCCTGACCCCCGATGAGGAGAACCGATGACCGAGTTCACCGTGTACGACGAGACCGACGCCCCCGAAGCCGCCCGCCCGCACCTGGAGGCGGCGAAGAGGCGGATGGGGTTCGTCACCACCCTCAACGGGGTGATGGCCGAATCGCCCGAACTGCTGGCCGGATACAACGCGCTGTCGGAGCTGTTCGGCAAGTCGTCGCTGCCCAGGAACGCCAAGCACGTCGTGTGGATCACCGCGAGCGTGCTGAACGGCTGCGCGTACTGCGTGGCGGCCCATTCCACGCTTGCGCTGCGGTCGCGCGTCCCGGCCGAGGTCGTCGAGGCGCTGCGCGGCGGGCGCGCGCTGGACGACCCGGCGCTGGAGGCGGTCCGCGTGTTCACCGGCGCGATGGTCGAGCAGCGCGGATGGGTGGACGACGCGCAGGTCGAGGCGTTCCTGGCCGCCGGGTACACCCGCCGCCACGTCCTGGACATCGTCCTCGGGATCGGGATGAAGACGCTGTCGAACTACACCAACCACATCGCGCACACCCCGCTCGACCCCGCCTGGCAGGACCAGGAATGGACGGCGCCCGCGCCCGCGTGACGCGGCGCCGCACCGGCGGGTGACGCGGCGCCCCGCCGGGTACGCCCGACATCGTCGCGGCCCTGTGCCGAAATGCCGCCGGGGTGTCGAAGCGCCGCCGCCGGCTCCGACGTCCCCGGTGAGAGGCGCCCGGAGCGGGGCGCCGGGCACGAGGGAGAGCGGACATGAAGTACATGATCATGCTGTACGCGTCGCAGCGGGACTACGACGCGATGGCCGGGAACGTCCCGGAAGGCGGCACGGCGTGGACGCCGGAGGACTTCGCCGCGATGGGCGCGTTCATGGAGGCGTTCAACGAGGACCTGGTCGAGTCCGGCGAGTTCGTCGACGCGCAGGCCCTCGCGGCGCCGGTGCACACCCGCCGCTTCCACACCGAGAACGGGGTCCCGGTCGTGACCGACGGCCCGTACCCCGAGACGGCGGAGGTGCTCGCCGGGTACACGATCGTGGAGTGCGCGAGCTTCGACCGGGCGAGCGAGATCGCGGCGCGGCTGGCGGACTGCCCGGGCCCGGCGGACGTGCGGGCCCGCGCGTTCGCCGACCTGCGGCCGCTGGTGGACGGCCGCGCCGACCTGGAGCCGTGACCGACCCCGGATTCGAGGGCCTGCTGCGCCGGCTGGCGCCGCAGGCCCTCGGCGCGGTCGTCCGCCGGTACGGGCATTTCGGCACCGCGGAGGACGCCGTGCAGGAGGCGCTGATCGCGGCGGCGGCGCAGTGGCCGCGCGACGGCGTCCCTGATGATCCGCGCGCCTGGCTGATCCGGGTGGCGTCGCGGAAGCTGACGGACCTGCTGCGCGCCGAGCAGGCGCGGCGCCGCCGCGAGGACGCCGTCGCCGCGTGGGCGCTGCCGGAGGAGTGGCTGTCGCCCGCGGCCGACAGCGTCGCGCCGGACGCCGACGACACGCTCGTGCTGCTGTTCCTGTGCTGCCATCCGGCGCTGCCGCCGGAGGGGCAGATCGCGCTGACGCTCCGGTCGGCCGGCGGGCTGACCACCGCGGAGATCGCCCGCGCGTTCTTCGTGCCGGAGCCGACGATGGCGCAGCGGATCAGCCGCGCCAAGCGCCGGATCCGCGACGGCCGCGTCCCGTTCCGGCTCCCGGACGCGGCCGAGCGGCCCGCGCGGCTCGCCGCCGTCCTGCACGTGCTGTACCTGGTGTTCACCGAGGGGTACGCGAGCACGTCCGGGCCGGGCCTGTACCGCGGGGAGCTGTCGGCGGAGGCGATCCGGCTGGCGCGGATCGTGCACCGGCTGCTGCCGGGCGATCCGGAGGTCGCTGGGCTGCTGGCGCTGATGCTGCTCACCGACGCGCGCCGGCCCGCCCGGACGGCGCCGGACGGGAGCCTGGTCCCGCTCGCCGAGCAGGACCGCGGGCGGTGGGACGCCGCGCGCATCGCCGAGGGCACCGCGCTGATCGACGCGGCGCTCCCCCGCGGCCCGGCGGGCCCGTACCAGCTGCAGGCCGCGATCGCGGCGCTGCACGACGCGGCCGGGTCGGCGGAGGAGACCGACTGGCCGCAGATCGCCGCGCTCTACGACGTGCTGGTGGAGATCTCGGCGAACCCGATGGCGGCGCTCAACCGCGCCGTCGCGGTGGCGATGGCGCGGGGCCCGCGCGCCGGCCTCGCCCTGCTGGACGGCTTGGAAGGGGACGAGCGGATCGGCGGCCACCACCGGCTGCACGCGGTCCGCGCGCACCTGCTGGAGATGTCCGGCGACACCGCCGCCGCGCGCGCGTCCTACCTGGACGCCGCGCGCCGCACGCACAGCCTTCCCGAGCAGCGCTACCTCAACGGCCGGGCCGCGCGTCTCGCGTGAGGTTCACCGCACCGGCATGCTCGGCCGCGTGGCGGCCAGCAGCCGCAGCGCGGTCTGGGACGGGGAGTCCTGCTCGACGGTGTGCGCGATCAGCGCCTGGTCGGGGTCGTCGGGCAGCCGGAGGGTCTCGAAGCCCAGGTCGAGGGTGCCGACGACGGGGTGCCGGTAGAGGTAGCGGCCGTGCGTCTTCTCCTTGAGGCCGTGCTCGGCCCAGATCTCGCGGAACTCGGGGCTGGCCGCCGACAGCTCCTCCACCAGCGCGGCGGCGGCCGGGTCGCCGGGGTGGCGCCCGATGTCCAGCCGCAGGTAGCCGACGGTGTCGGCGGCCTTGCCGCGCCAGTCGGCGTACAGGCTGCGCATGCCCTCGTCGAGGAACACCAGGCGGGCGAAGTTGCGCTCCTCGGGCGGCAGGGCCCCGAAGTCGGTGATCAGCGCGGCGGCCAGGTCGTTCCAGGCCAGCACGTTGGTGTAGCGGCCGACGATGTACACGGGCACGTCGGTGGTCGAGTCCAGCAGGCGCTGCAGCCCGGGCCGGACCCGCTGGGGCTGGAGCTCGGGCGCGCCGGCGGGCTCGGTGTAGGGGCGGGCCAGGCGGTACAGGTGGCCGCGCTCGACGTCGTCGAGCTGCAGGGCGCGGGCGACCGCGTCCAGGACGGCCTCGGAGAAGTGCAGGGTGCGGCCCTGCTCCAGCCGGACGTAGTGGTCGACGCTGACGCCCGCGAGCCGGGCCAGCTCCTCGCGGCGCAGGCCGGGGACGCGGCGCCGGCCGCCGTAGTCGGGCAGTCCCAGTTCCTCGGGCTTCAGCCGGGCCCGGCGTGAGCGCAGGAACTCCCCGAGTTCCGCTCGCCTGTCGAGTGCCATGCACCGATTATCCCGTGCCGTCCCGCCGTGCCGGGCCCGCGGACCCTGGTCACGCGGTGCCTAGGCAACGGCCGCCACTGGGTACGGCCGCGCCCGCTGGCGACAGTGATCACCACGAACTCCCGCAACCGGAGGAGCAAGGGAAATGATCACTACGCGTCCGCTCGGCGGCACCGGCATGGACATCAGCACGGTCGGGTTCGGCTCCTGGGCGGTGTCGGGCCCAGGGTGGCGGTTCACCTGGGGCGACACCGACGACGCCGAGTCCGTCGCGGCGATCCGGCACGCGATCGGCTCGGGCGTCAACTGGATCGACACCGCCGCGGTGTACGGGCTCGGCCACTCCGAGGAACTGGTCGGCAAGGCCATCGCCGGGCTGCCGGAGGGCGAGCGGCCGTTCGTCTTCACCAAGGCGGGCCTGGTCTGGGATCCCGCCGACCCGCAGGCGGCGCCGCGGCGGATCATGAAGCCGGCGAGCGTCCGCCGCGAGGTGGAGGACTCGCTGCGCCGCCTCGGGGTGGAGCGCATCGACCTGTACCAGGTGCACTACCCCGACACCGGCGAGTCGCTGGAGTACGCCGGCGACGGCCACGGGGCGGTGTCGCCGAACGCGACGCCGCTGGAGGAGTACTGGCAGGTGATGGCCGATCTGAAGGCCGAGGGGAAGGTCCGGGCGATCGGGCTGTCCAACCACTCCCCCGACCTGCTGGACCGGGCCGAGAAGGTCGCGCACGTGGACGCGGTCCAGCCGCCGTTCTCGGCGATCAACCGGTCCGCGGCCGCCGAGGTCGCGTGGGCGCGCGAGCACGGCGCCGGCGTGATCGCGTACTCGCCGCTCCAGTCGGGGCTGCTGACCGGCGCGTTCTCGGCCGAGCGGGTCGCGTCGCTGCCCGCCGACGACTGGCGCACCGCGCACCGCGATTTCACCACCGGGCTGGCGGCGAACCTGCGGCTGGCGGGCGCGCTGCGGCCGGTCGCGGAGCGGCACGGCACGACGGTCGCCGAGGTGGCGATCGCGTGGGTGCTGGCCTGGCCCGGCGTCACCGGAGCGATCGTCGGAGCCCGCCGGCCGGAGCAGGTGGACGGCTGGATCGGCGCAGGGTCCGTCCAGCTGACGGCCGCCGACCTGGACGAGATCGCCGCGGCGATCACCGCGTCCGGCGCGGGAAGCGGCCCCGCCCGTCCCTGACCTCACCACACCCACACCTTCAAGAAGGAGAAACGCCATGTCGCTGACCGTCGTCGCCGAATGCCTCGCCTCGCCCGGCCAGGAGGACCGGCTCCGCACCGCCCTGGAGGCGATGATCGAACCGTCGCTGGACGAACCGGGGTGCCTGGCCTACCGCCCCTACGCCGACCCGAACCGCCCGGCCCGGATGGTGGTCGTCGAGGAGTGGACGAGCCCCGCCGCGCTGGACGAGCACTTCGCCACGCCGCACTTCCGGCACGTCGAGCAGGTGCTCGGGGAGATCCTCGCCGAGCCGATGACGATCCGGCGGCTCGTCCCGGCCCCCTGACGGCCCCGCGGCGCCCGCGCCGGTCAGGTCACCAGCGGGCCGGCGCGGGCGGCGGCGCGAACGCGCGCGGTGCGGCCGCCGTTAGTCTCGCCGTCGGGCGGAAAGAAGTGGGACGAGGGGGGACTATTCATGCCGCAGGGTTCGCATGCCACGATCAGGGAGTTCACCGTCACCGATCCCCAAGCGGGGCCATACGGAATAACCACCGGTCCGGACGGGGCCCTGTGGTTCACGCTGGTACATCAAGGACGGATCGGGCGCATCACCCCGGGCGGCACGGCGGAGTTCCATCCCGCCGACCCCGTCGAAGCGGGCCCGATGAACATCACCGCGGGCCCCGACGGCGCGCTGTGGTTCACCGGCTTGCGCGGCGACCGCGTCGGCCGGATCGACACCGGCGGACGGGTCACGCTGTTCGACGTCCCCGCCGGCGGCCCCTGCGGCATCGCCGCCGGACCGGACGGCGCGCTCTGGTTCACCCTCATGCGCACCGACCGGATCGGCCGCATCACCCCCGCCGGGGAGGTCACCGAGTTCCCGCTGCCGGTGCCGGGCGGCATGCCGTCCATGATCACCGCGGGACCGGACGGCGCGCTGTGGTTCACCCTCAACCAGGGCAACGCGGTCGGGCGGATCGCGCCCGGCGGCGACGTCGCCGTGCACGCCCTGCCGACCGAGGGCGCCGCGCCGGTCGGGATCACCGCCGGGCCGGACGGCGCGCTGTGGTTCGCCGCGATCGGCACCGGGCACATCGGCCGGATCACCACCGACGGGAAGGTCACCGAGTTCCCGCTGCCCGACCGGGCGGCGCGCCCGCACGCGATCGTCACCGGCCCCGACGAGGCGCTGTGGTTCACGGAGTGGGGCACCGCGCACGTCGGCCGCATCACCCCCGAGGGCCGCATCGACGAGCATCCGCTGCCGAGCCCCGGCTGCGAGCCGCACGGCATCGCGCTCGGCCCGGACGGCGCCCTGTGGGTCGCCCTGGAGACCGGCGCGCTCGCCCAGGTCGTGCCCGGCTGACGCACCACCGCCCGATGGTTCCAGCGCGGGCGAAACGTCCGCGGGTCACCGTGGACGCATGAGATCGCCGACCGACACCACCGCCCACGACGGCACCACGAGCACCGAGCCCGTACCGCACCCGCGCCGCGGCGCGATGCTCGCGATCCTGTGCGCCGGGATGTTCCTGGTGCTGCTGGACGTGACGATCGTCAACGTCGCGCTCCCCGGCATCGGCCGCGCGCTCGGCACCGGGCTGCCCGGCCTGCAGGGCGTCGTCGACGGGTACGCCGTCGCGATCGCCGGGCTGCTGCTCGGCGGCGGCGCGCTCGGCGACCGGATCGGGCACCGCCGGATGCTGCTGGTCGGCCTCGGGCTGTTCGGGCTGGCGTCGCTGGCCTGCGGCACCGCGTCCGGCCCGGGGCCGCTGATCGCGGCGCGGGTCGTCCAGGGCGCGGGGGCGGCGCTGCTGCTGCCCGGCAGCCTCGCGGTCATCACCGCGGCCTATCCGGGCCGCGCCGAGCAGGCCCGCGCGCTCGGGGTGTGGGCGGGCATCTCCTCCACGGCGCTGCCCGCCGGGCCGCTGCTGGGCGGCGCGCTGGTCGACTCCGCCGGCTGGCGGTGGATCTTCCTGCTGAACGTGCCGATCGTCGCCGCCGCGATCGCGGGGATCCTCGCCGTCGTCCGCGAGCCGCACCGGGACCGTCCGGAGGGCGGGCGGCCGCCGCTGGACCGGGCCGGGATGGCGCTGGCGCCGCTGACCCTCGGCGGGCTGGTGTGGACGGTCATCGCCGCCGGCCACGGCCACGGCGAGGAGGCGGCCGTGACGGCGGCCCTCACGATCGCCGCGGCGGCCGCGTTCGTGCTGGCCGAGCGCCGCGCGGCGGCGCCGATGGTGCCGGGCGGGCTGCTGCGCGCCCCCGCGTTCCTCGGCGCCAACGGCATCGCGCTGGCGATGAACCTGGTCACCAACGGCGTCCTGTTCGTCGCGACGCTGAAGCTGCAGCAGGGCGAGCACCACTCGGCGTTCACCGCCGGGGTACTGCTGCTGCCGATGGCGGTGCCGCTGGCGCTGCTCGCGCCGGTCAGCGGCCGGCTCACCGCCCGGTTCGGCACCCGCCTCCCGCTCGGCGCGGGCACCGCGCTGGCCGCCGCCGGATGCCTCAGCCTGCTGCGGGTCGGCGCCGGCGGGTCCTACCGGGTGCTCCTGCCGACGCTGCTGGCCATCGGGATCGGCGACGGCCTGATCGTGACGGCGGTGGTCGCGGCGGCGATGCGCGCCGTCCCGCCCGCGCACGCCGGGCTGGCCGGCGGGTTCAACAACACGGCCCGGCAGGTCGGCACAGCCCTCGGTGTCGCGGTGTACGGGGCGGTCGCCGGCCCGGCGCTCGACGCGGCGCACTTCACCGCGGGGGTCCACGCGCTGGCGTGGGTCAGCGCCGGGCTGTGGCTCGCCGCGTTCGCGCTCACCCGGATCGTCCCGAACCGCTGAAATTCGGTTGGCACGGCCGGGCCGGTTCGTTAGAACGGTCGGCATGCTCCGCAAATACCCCCGCACCCGGCACATCGAGGGCTCCCGGCTGCAGCCGGGAGACCACGACCTGGCCGCGCGGCCGTTCTCGGCGATCGCCGGACGGTACCTGGTGGTGGAGGAGAAGCTGGACGGCGCCAACTGCGGCATCAGCTTCTCCTCCGACGGGGACCTGCGGTTGCAGAGCCGCGGCCACTACCTGACCGGCGGGCCCCGCGAGCGGCAGTTCGGGCCGCTGAAGGCGTGGGCCGCGTCCGTCCAGCACGTCCTGCGGGAACGCCTCGGCGACCGGTACGTGATGTACGGGGAATGGCTGTACGCCAAGCACACCGTCTTCTACGACGCGCTCCCCCACTACTTCTGCGAGTTCGACGTCCTCGACCAGCGCGACGGGACGTTCCTGTCGACCGCGCGGCGCCGCGAGCTGCTGGCCGGGACGCCGGTGGTGTCGGTGCCCGTCCTGCACGAGGGGACGCTCCCGGACCTGGCGGCGCTGACGGCGTTCGTCGGCCCGTCCACCTGCCGGACCCCCGCCTGGCGGGACGCGCTGCGCGCGGCGGCGCGGGCGGGCGGCGCCGACCCGGACCGGGTCGCCGCCGAGACCGACAAGTCCGACGAGATGGAAGGCCTCTACATCAAGGTGGAGGAGGACGGGGAGACGGTCGACCGCTACAAGTGGGTCCGGCCGAGCTTCCTGACCGCGATCCTGGATTCGGGGACGCACTGGCAGGAGCGTCCGATCGTCGCCAACGGCCTGGCCGACCCGGAGGTGCTGTATGCGGGTGTTCGCTGACCTGTGCCCGGCACCGCCGCACTGGGACCTGCGCTGGGACGACATCCGCGAGGCGTTCGGGTGGGTGCGTGAGATGGCGGGCGTCCCGCAGGACGCGGTGTTCCACGGCGAGGGCGACGTCGAGGTCCACACCCGGATGGCGTGCGAGGCGCTCGCGGCGCTGCCGCAGTGGCGGGCCCGTCCGGCCGACGAGCGGGTGCGGCTGTTCGCGACGGTGCTGATGCACGACATCGCCAAGCCGCACTGCACCCGCGTCGAGGACGACGGCCGCATCACCGCGCGCGGCCATTCGCGCCGCGGCGACCTGATGGTGCGGCGCATCCTGTGGGAGATGGGCGCGCCGGTCGCCTGGCGCGAGCACGTCGCCGCGCTGATCCGCCACCACCAGGTGCCGTTCTGGGCGCTGGAGCGCCCCGACCTGCAGAAGATCGCCTTCCGGGTGAGCCTGCTGGCCCGCAACGACGACCTGGTGCTGCTGGCGTCGGCCGACATCCTCGGCCGGATCTGCCCCGACACCGACGAACTGCTCGACAACGTCTCCCTGTACGGGGAGTACTGCGCCGAGCAGCGGTGCCTGGACGTGCCGCGCGCGTTCCCGTCCGACCACGCGCGGTTCTGGTACTTCCGCAAGGACGACCGCGATCCCGACTACGCCGCCTACGACGACACGCGCTGCACGGTGACGGTGGTGTCGGGACTGCCGGGGGTCGGCAAGGACCACTGGATCGCCGCGAACCGCCCGGACCTGCCGGTGGTGAGCCTGGACCGGCTGCGCGCGGAGATGGGCGTGTCCCCCGCCGGGGACCAGCACGCGGTCGCCGCCGCGGCGCACGACCTGGCCCGCGAGCACCTGCGCGCCGGACGGTCGTTCGTGTGGAACGCCACGAACGTGTCGCGGACGCAGCGCGAGCAGTGCACCGGCCTCATCGCCGGCTACCGCGGACGGGTGGAGCTGGTCGCGCTGGAGGCGCCGCCGGCGGTGCTGCGCGACCGCAACCGCGGCCGGGCCGCTCCCGTGCCGGACGCGGTGATCGACCGGCTCGTCCGCCGCTGGGAGACGCCCGACCCGACCGAGGGCCACCGCGTCGACTGGGTCAGCACCGCCTGACGCCATTCGGCACGGCCTGACCAATAGAGTCCTCGGGTGCGCTTGTATCTGTCGTCCTTCCGGATGGGCGGGCATGCCGACCGGCTGCTCGCCCTGCTGCGGGCACCGGCCGGGGCCGAGGCCGCGGTGATCGCCAACGCTCTGGACGCGGAGTCCGAGGACGACCGGCGGGCCGGGGTCAACAGCGAGGCCGCCGCGCTGACCGCGCTGGGGCTGCGCCCGACGGAGGTCGACCTGCGGCGGTACTTCGGCCGTCCCGCCCGCGACGTCGCCGCGGAGCTGGCGCGCTTCCCGCTGGTGTGGGCGCGGGGCGGCAACGCGTTCGTGCTGCGCCACGCGCTGGCCCGCAGCGGCGCCGACGCCGCGCTCACCGGCCTGCTCGGCCGCGACGCGCTCGTCTACGCCGGGTACAGCGCGGGCGGCTGCGTGCTGGCGCCGAGCCTGCGCGGCCTGGAGGCGTGCGACGACCCGGACGCGGTGACCCGCGTCCACGGGGAGCCGCCGGTCTGGGACGGCCTGGGCGTCCTCGACCACGCGCTCGTCCCCCACGTCGACTCCCCCGGGCATCCGGAGTCGGAGGTCTTGACTGGCGTCGCCGCCCGCTACCGCGGCGAGGGCGTCCCTCATCGGGCGCTGCGCGACGGCCAGGTCCTGGTGGTCGACGGCCCGCAGACCGCGATCCTCTGAAGCCTGCGACAGGGGCCGCCGGGCGTTGCCGGCGGCCCCTTCGCTCAGTGCCGGGTGCGGTGGGCGTGCAGATGGCGGGCGGTCGTGGCGTGCGGTGCGGGGCTCGCCGTCGCCACACCGGCCGCCGCAGGACCGGCGCCGAAGATCCCGGTGAACAGGTCGGTGCTGTTGACGGCGGGTCCGGTGTCGTTGGTCTCGATCACCGCGGGCTGGAACCGGTGCCCGGCTGCCGCGACGCTCTCGTAGTCGCCGAGGAAGTGGCCCCATCCGGCGTACGGCGCCTTCAGCCAGTCGAAGACGCGGGAGATGCGGCGTTCGGACGGGCGGTTCTCACCACCGCGCGGGAAGGTGAGGTACCACATGGCGGTCGGCAGCGTGGCGGTGTTGCCCGGTTGCAGATAGCGCAGGTCGACGTAGGTGATGGCGACCGTCCCGCGGTCGTTCACCGCGATGGACGGGGTGAACGCGGGCGCCGCCGGCGCCTGGTTGACGCGCACCGGAGCCGACCAGGTGCGGCCCCCGTCGGTGGAGTGGACGAGCTGGATCTGGTCGTAGGAGCCGGTGGGGTCGGCGCCCTCGAACGTCGCGTACAGCTCGCCCGTCTGCGGGTCGACGGCGGCGCTGATCAGGTTGGCGCCGCCGCGCAGCGCCTTGGACGGGTCGTCGGGCGCGTTGGGGTCGACCTCCGGCACGGAGGTGTCGGGCGCGACCGTGACGGGCTTGCTCCACGTCCGGCCCTGGTCCTTGGAGGTGACGACGGCGAAGTGCAGGTCGACCGGCTGGGTGGCGTCGACGTCGCTGTAGGTCTGCCACTCGAAGAAGTCGTACAGCACGTCGCGGCGGGCGTCGGCGACGATGACGTTGCCGATGGTCTGGGAGTTGGGGACGACGCTCGTGTCCACGAACGGGTGCGCGGGCGTCCAGGTGCGGCCGTGGTCGCGGGTGATGGCGATGTAGGAGGGCCCTGTGAAGTGGGCGCCGGGTCCCGTGGTGACCTGGTCGAGGCGGTCCCACACCTGGTAGGCGGTGCCGGGGTGGCGCGGGTCGGCGGTGACGGAGTTCTTGTCGTCGACGATGGACGGGTCGGTGTCGTCGATGAGCTGGGTGGTGCGGGTCCAGGTGCGCCCGCCGTCGAAGGAGGTGGCGGCGCCGACGCCGTTGCGGGCCGTGGACACGTCGAAGTCCAGGCCGCTGGCGTAGGCGACGCCGTCGGGGCCGAAGTCCACCCAGGCGTCGGAGGCGCGTTCGTAGTTCAGGCCGCCGGGCGCGCACTTGCTGAACGGCAGCGTGGTCTTGGTGAAGTGCCGCCCGTCGCCGCTGTAGGAGGCGGCGATGCCCTTGGCGCCGCCGTCGGACCAGCGGTCCTGCTGGTAGACGGCGATGACGCGGCCGGGGCGGTGCCGGTCGGCGGCGATCCAGGGTTCCACCTCGGAGCCCGGATAGACCGTCCCGTCCGGGCTGGCGCCGACCGTGCAGGCCGCATAGGGGTCGCCGGGCGAGATCGGGTGGACGGGCTGCGCGGCCGGGCCGGGCGCCGCGTGGGCGGCGGGTGCGGTGGCGAGCGCGGAGCCGAGCAGCAACGCGGCCGCGGCCGCGATCGTCGTGCGGGTCCTCATCGGAGAGAGCTCCTCGGGGGGTCAGTGGAGCCGGACGGCGGTGGTGAAGATCTGCTCGTCGTTGGCGACCGAGGCGTTGGACGCCGCGGCGGTGCACAGCGCCGGCGGGTGGCCGGGCGTGCCGGTGCCCGGGCACAGGAACAGCGCCGCGGCGCGGGTGTCGGACCAGGCCGGGTAGGCGGTCGTGGCGGTCGCGTCGAGCATGATGTAGTCGCCGTAGAACTGGCCGTTGAACTGCGACGGCGGCGGCATGCTGGAGGAGGTGGCGCGCGTGGTGGTGAAGTGCGTCAGGTCCTTGGTGGCGGCCACGGTGATGTCGGAGAAGCCGGTCGCCTCGTCCGAGCCGTACTGCCGGTCGTTGTAGGCGGTGACCAGTTCCCCGCGCGGGTTGAACACCGTCCCCTGCCAGTACTGGTCGGTGCGGGCCTGCGCGGCGCCGGAGCCGACGAGCGGCAACTTGCGGACGTCGGTGGTGGTGCCGGTGAAGGTGGCCGCGCCGTCGGTGGACGACGACAGCACGACGCCGTTGTTGCAGCCGCCGGTCTTCACGCCGGTGTAGAGGGCGCCGAGTCCCTCGTCAGCGGGGGTGAGCCCGGCGGGGGTGCAGCCGCTGCCCTCGTTGGAGTCGCGGTTGAGGTAGGAGCCGGTGGTCACCACGACCCGCTTGGGGTCGGCGGGGTCGACGGCGATGTTCGGGTAGTTGGTCGCCCGGAAGATCGAGTTCGTGCTCGTGCCCTTCTCCGGCACGCAGGCGCGCCCGGGGTCCTTGCCCTCGCCCTGGTAGGTGTCGCAGTCGGGCAGCTCGTAGTAGTCGGCGGCCTTCACCGGCGCCGAGAACGTCGCCCCGCCGTCCTTGGACGCGGCGACCAGGACCTGGAAGCGGTTGTCGGAGCCGGTCTCGGCGACGTTGTAGTTCGCCCACGCGACGTACAGGGTGCCGTCGGGCGCGGTGACGGGCTGGGAGAACTGGTTGTTGTTGCACCGGCCGTGCGGGGTCGGGATCCCGTCGGGCTGCGCGCACAGCGCCGAGTCGGAGCTGATCAGCACGGGGGCGCTGAAGTGCTCGCCGTAGTCGGCGGAGTAGGCGCCGTAGATGTAGCCGGTGCCGTCGGCGGCGAACGTCGTCCAGGTGACGTAGACGCGGTCGCGGTAGGGGCTGCGAGCGTGCGCGTCCACCGTCATGAGCTGCTTGTCGAGCAGGAAGTTCCCGGCGCCGGCGGTGTCGTCGTGCTCGGCGACGGGCCGTCCGGGGAAGTTGAACGACGCGCCGGCGTTGCCGGTCGAGCGGTACACGTAGAAGCCGCTGGACTGGTCGGCGTCGGGCGAGACGGCGTTGCCGCGCTTGAACTCCTGGCAGGACAGGTAGGCGTTGCCGCGGCTGTCCCAGGCGACGGAGGTGTCGCCGCCGCTCTGGAAGTACTCGCGGGGCTTGCCGCCGAACGCGGCGCCGGACACGAATCCGTTGGGCGCGGTGGTGTCGGACCAGGTGCGGCCGCCGTCCGCCGACCGCGTCACCCCGCAGGTCCCGTCGCCGCGGCGGTAGTCGTTGTAGCTGGCCAGCAGGTGGCGGGGGTCGTTCGGGTCGGCGGCGATCCACGTCTCGTTCTGGGCCTGCCCGCGTCCGGCGAGGGGCTGGTCGGTGACGGTGAGGCAGTCCTGGTCGACCTTGACGTTCGCGCCGTGCCGGCCGCCGCAGGGCGGGGCGGACGCGGGCCGGGCGCCGGTGACCGCGCGCGCCGCGGCCCTCGGGCCGAGCGCCTCGGCCAGCGCGCCGGAGACGTGCCGTTTCTGGATCGCGGTGAGCCGGTCGTAGCCGAACCCCTCGGCGTGCGCTCCGGGCGCCGTCGCGCTCAGCGCGGTGAGCAGGAGCGTCCCTGCCGCCGCCGAGCCCAGTGTTCTGCGCATCCGCATTGGAACCTCCCTGCAGGCGTCGTCGCCTGGGACAGGGCGCTGGGAGCAACGCCCCGGCGGAACGTAGATCCGCCTCAGCGGGCCCACAAGACCCGGTGGCCGACCCTGGACACGCGCGCCGGGTCCGGATCCGGCCAGCCGGGAACAATGAGGCGAGGTCGATCGTCGTTCGCGCCCGCCCGGTGCCGGTGTGCCGGTCCGGCCGAGGCCATCCGTATCGTGAGCACCGGTCTTGTCATGTGGGACGCCGGAGAGGGAGGCTCGACCCGTGTCCGACCAGGAAACCGGCTCCGGCCCGCAGGACGGCGGGGAACGGGTCGCGCTCGTCACCGGGGCGGGCTCGGGCATCGGCGCCGCCGTCGCGACCGCGCTGCTGGACGCCGGCTGGCGGGTGGCCCTGGCCGGACGCCGCGCCGGAAAGCTCCAGGAGACCGCCGCCCACGCCGGGGGCGCCGCGGACCGGGCGCTGCCCGTCCCCGCCGACGTCACCGACCCCGCGTCCGTCGAGGCGCTGTTCGGCGCCGTCGCCCAGCGGTGGGGCCGGCTGGACCTGCTGGTCAACAACGCCGGGGTGTTCGGGGCGCCGCAGCCGGTCGAGGAGTTCTCCCTCCGGGAATGGCGGGCCGTCCTGGACACCAACCTCACCGGCGCGCTGCTGTGCGCCCAGCAGGCGTTCCGCATGATGAAGGAGCAGGACCCGCAGGGCGGCCGGATCATCAACAACGGGTCGCTGTCCGCGCACACCCCGCGCCCCCTGTCGGCCGCCTACACCGCCAGCAAGCACGCGATCACTGGGCTCACCAAGACGCTGTCGCTGGAGGGCCGCCCGCACCGCATCGCCTGCGGGCAGATCGACGTCGGCAACGCCGCGACGGAGATGACCGGCCGGTTCGGGTCCGGCACCCTGCAGGCCGACGGGTCGGTGAAGCCCGAACCGGTGATGGACGTCCGGCACGTCGCCGACGCCGTGCTGTACATGGCGGGGCTGCCGCTGGAGGCCAACGTCCAGTTCATGACGGTGCTGGCCACCGCGATGCCCTCGTTCGTCGGCCGCGGCTGAGACTCCCCGGCCGCACCCCACGTTTAGGTCCCGAGCAGGGGGAACGGGTCTGCCAGGCTTCGCAAACGACGGCACGCGGAGGGGGCCTGAGGCCATGAGCACCCTGCGGACACACGACGGCCAGAGCGCCGCCGAGATCACCGGGGCGTCCCGGCAGGAGACCGGACGCGCCCCCGAGTTCCTCGACGGGACCAGGCGCGACGCCGGGACGGGCGAGCTCGTCCGGCAGGCGACGCAGCAGGTCTCGGAGCTGATGCGCGCGGAACTGCGGCTCGCCGTGGCGGAACTGAAGGACAAGGGCCGGCACGCCGGCACCGGCGCCGGCATGTTCGGCGGCGCGGCGCTGGTCGGCCTGTTCGGGGCGGCGGTGCTGCTCGCGGCCGCGGTCGCCGCGATCGCGCTGGTGCTGCCGGTGTGGGCGGCCGCCCTCATCATCGGCGGCTTCCTGGTGCTGGTCGCGGGCGTGCTGGGGCTGCTCGGCATGGCGCAGACCAAGCGGGCGACGCCCGCCAAACCCGAACGGGCGATGGACGAGGCGCGCCTGACCGTCCACGACCTGAAGGAGAGGGCGACGCACCGATGACCACCCAGGGCAGGCACGGCGCCGACGCCGGCACCGAGGAGCTGCGCCAGGAGGTCGACCGGGCCCGCCAGGAGCTCGGGGAGACCGTCGAGGCGCTGGCGGCCAAGGCCGACGTCAAGGCGATGGCCCGCGACAAGGCCGACCAGGCCAGGGAGATGGCCCGCGAGCGCGCGCAGCGCGCCCGGCAGGTCGTCGCGTCCCGGCAGGCCCGCACCAGGGCCGCGCAGGGCGGCGCCGCCGTCGCCGCGGCGGGCGCCGT
>NZ_WBMR01000070.1 GCF_008923365.1 Actinomadura montaniterrae | reverse complement strand
CGGCCGGGGCGGCGGCGACCGCCTCTCCCCCGAGCACCGGGGCCGCGGCCGCCACGACGGCGGCGGCGGTGCCGATCTGCAGCACGCGCCGGCGGGTCAGCCCGCGCGGTCCCTGCTCGCTACGGTCGTCGTTCACGTTCGTCTTCCTCCTGGTCCGATCGCGCGGGTCAGGTGCGCGCGATCACGGTGGTGCGGCCGGAGCCGACCGGGCCGATGGCGAGCAGCGGTCCGGTCGCGTCCCGGCTCGTGGCGCGGGGGGCGCGGGCGTTGGACCCGGTGACGCGGACGTCCCGGGGGTCGGTGCCGCCGAGCTCCACGACGATCCGGGCGGCGGTGTTCGGCGGCACGTCGACGTCGAGGCGGTAGCCCTTCGCGCGGTCGAGCGCGACGGCGACGGGGCCGCGGATCGTCGGCACGGTGCCGGAGACGCGGGTGAGGGCGCCGGGCCGGGGCCGCACCTCGATCTCCGCGGCGCCCGGCGCGGTGATCTCCACGCCGAGCACGCGGCGGGGGATCACGTTCGCGGGCGCCGAGCCCCAGGCGTGCGAGAACGTCATGTTGCTCTTGAGCGACGGGTCCCACGCCTCGCCGACGATGGTCGCGCCGAGGTCGTCCATGAGGTGCAGCCAGGAGTTCGTCCCGGTGGCGGTCATCAGCCCGATCGCGTCCGCCGCCCGGCCCGTCGCGAACAGCGCGTCCAGCAGGAACTGGGCGCCGTAGACGCTGACCTTCATGCCGCCGGCGGCGAGCGTCTCGCCGAGCGCCTTCACGACCGGGTCCGGGACGGTGCCGGGCCCGGCGACGCCGAGCGCGACCGGGAACGCGGTGGCGTGCTGCGCGCTGTGGGTCGTGCCGGCGCCGTCCACGAACCGGCCGTTGGACGCGTCCAGCAGCGTCGTGCGCATCGCGTTCGCGAGCGCGTCGGCCTTCGCCCGCCAGGTCTTGGCGTCGGCGGTCTTGCCGAGGACGGCCGCGATGCCGGCCATCGCGGCGAACGCGGCGTACTGGCAGGCGTTCACCACGGTGTTGACCTCGGTGAACACGTAGCCGTCCCGGTTGGACACCGGCCAGTCGACCAGGTCGCCGAGGTCCTGGCTGGACGCGCCCGGCTTCTTGTGGACCAGGCCGTCGTCGCCGAGGTAGGACGTCAGGTGCTTGGTCGCGAGGATGTCGTAGTCGGCGGCGAGCTGCTCGGGGTCGCCGGTGTGCAGGTAGTCCTGCCACGCCGACATCACGTTCATCAGCCGGTACTCGGTGGGCCAGGTGTGGTTGCGGGCCAGGTAGGCGTCGGACGCGCGGGCCAGCGCGAACGACCGCTGCACCGCGTACTCCGACGCCTGGTTGATCAGCGCGTCGCCCTCGTAGGGGCCGCGCTCCCGGGTCGGGGTGTCGATGTAGAGGTCGCCGCGCGTCGCCTCGATCGAGTACCGGCACATCTCGTACACGCGGTCGAGGTCGTGGTTGGAGCTGGAGAACGAGGCGTCGGAGCCGCGCCAGTCGAGCCGCCAGGCCCGGCCGGTGACGGCGTCCGACAGGTCGAGGTCGTCGTCGCAGATCAGCTGCGCGTAGCGGAAGCCGCGGTAGCCCCAGTGCTCGGCGGACTGGAGGCCGTCGCGCAGCGTCCAGACCTCCTTGTAGGTGACGCCGGCACGCAGCGCGTACTTCACGGTCCCGTCGGTGTTCAGCTCTTCGCCGAGCCGGACCTCGATCGTCTGCCCGGCCTTGCCGCGCACCGACAGCCGCAGCCCGCCCGCGATCTCCTTGCCGAGGTCCACGAGCCAGGTGCCGGACGACACCTTCCGCACCGACGCGGGCCGGACGTCGTGCAGCCGGACCGGCTCGACGAGCGCGGGCACCAGCCCGTCGATCGCGGGCTTGACCTGCGCGGCGTCCCAGCCGGAGTCGTCGAAGCCGGGACTCGTCCAGCCGGCCGGCTCGTTGCGCAGGTCCCAGTACTCCTGCGGCCCGACGTAGTAGGACGTGCCGATCGTGCCGGCGTCGCGCAGCATCCCGGCCTGGCGGCGCGCCTTCCACGCCTTGCCGCTGGCGAAGGTCGCGGTGGTCCCGTCGGCGTAGGTGACGGCGAGCTGCGCGACGAACCGCTTGTCCTCCGTCGTGAACGCGAGGGCGGCCAGCGCGTTGCGGCGGCCCGGTTCCAGCAGGCCGGTGACGTCGAACGAGTGGTAGCGCGGCGCGCCCGCCCCGGCCCGCTGGGACGCGAACCCGGCGACCTCGCCGTTCACCCAGATCTTCGCCGGGTACTGCCGGACCGGCGTGGGCGACTGCGCGGCGACGTGCAGGACGGCGGCGGCGATCGGCTTGCGCGCCGGGGTGAACTCGGTGCGCAGCAGCGCCCAGTCGTCGTCCGCCGCGCCCGCCGACGACAGCGTCGACTGCCCCTTGCCGAGCGTCAGGACGCCGTCGGCGACGGTCCCGGCGGTGAACGTGCCGGGGCCGCCGGTGAAGTCCTCGCTGATGAGGGCCTTGCCGTCGGGCGAGGTGAAGGTGACCGAGTCCCACTGGTTCGCCTCGGTCGACCCGTTGCGCATCCCGACGGTGCCGGTGGCGTACGTGCCGTCGGTCGTGGTGTCGACGGCCGTGCCGTCGATCGAGGTCGTGAACGTCGAGCCCTTCATCTCGACGGCGACCTCGTACCAGCGGCCCGTCTCGATCGGGATGCCGAGTGCCTTCTCCTCCAGCACCCGGTACGTCCCGTTCACGCACACGTGCTTCTTCAGCACGCCCGGCGACCCGGCGCGCAACTGCCACAGGTTGTTCGCGCTCGCCGAGGACGCGCGGAACCACAGGCCCGCCGCCACGGAGGTGATCTGCACCCGCGCCTTGAGGACACCGTCGCCGGGCGCCGTGGCGGCCGGGACCCAGATCGGCTGGGCCTTCCAGCCGTCCAGGCCGGTCGCGACCAGCGACGGCTCCGACCAGCGGGACGCCTTCGGCCCGTCGAATGTCCGGACCCGCCACCAGTACGCCGTCCCGGCCGCCAGCGCCGGCCCGCCGTACGGGACGGCGACCGACGCGGCCGACGCGACGCGCCCGCTGTCCCAGTGCCGCGGCCCCCTGGCCAGCCGCGACGGGGTCGTGGCGAACTGCACCTGGTAGTGCGTCTGCTTCGTCCCGGGGCCGAGGTCGGCGACCTGCCAGCTCAGCCGCGGCTTCGCCGCCGTGACGCCGAGGCCGTCCGGGAGCAGCGACGTCAGCAGCCCGGACGGCGTGCGCGCCGCGACGCCCTTTCCGGCGGGTGCGGCGGCGGCCGCCGTCCCGGCGTGCCCGAGCACGATCGCGCCGGTCGCACCGATCGCGGACGCGCCGAGGAACCGGCGCCTGCTCAGCCCGTCGTTGCTCACTTGGCGGCTCCTTCAAAGGTCCAATCACCGGAGCCGATCTGGAAGACGGCCCGGTCGTTCTCGATGCCGACCCACTTCGCGTCCTTGGGCGCCTCGGGCGGGGTCTTGCCGCCGAACAGCGGGAACTCGACGCGCGCCGTCGTGTTGGGCGGGACGGTGGCGTCGAGGCGCAGCGTCTTGCCGGTGCGGCGCCACGACACGGCGGCCCGGCCGCGCGGCGTCTCGTAGGTCGCGGCGGCGCGGGTGATGTCGCCGACCACGGCCGGGCGGACGAGCAGGGACGCGTACCCGACCGACCCGTCGGTCTGCGACAGCCCGGCGAGCCCGGCGTGGAACCACTCGTCGATCGCGCCGAGCATGAAGTGGTTCTGCGAGTTCCCGGACGTGGGGCCGTCCCAGTTCTCCGTCAGCGACGTCGCGCCGTGTACCACCTGGTAGCCGTAGCTGGGGTTGCCGGTCTGGGTCGCGACGGCGTGGATGACGTCGTCGCGCCCGGCGGCCGACAGCACCCGGAACACCGACGGCAGCGCGATCTCCCCGACGGTGAGGTGGTAGCCCTTCGCGGTGATGCTCTGGACGAGGTGGGCGAGCACCCTGTCCTTGGACGCGGCGGGCACGATCCCCATGTCGAGGGCGAGCGCGTCGCACGCCTGGCTGCCGGATCCGTAGGTGTCGCCGGTCGCGTACTTGCCGTTGAACGCGTCGCCGATGTCCCCGGCGAGCTTGGTGTACTTGGCGGCGTCGTCGTCCTTGCCGATGACCTTCGCGATGGACGCCAGCGCCGTGACCGCCCGGTGGTAGCCGAAGGTGGCGGTGACGCCGAGCGGGGTGCTGTTGTCGAAGGTGATCCAGTCGCCGAGGCCGTAGTCGAGCAGGTTCCCCTTCGCCTTGGACGACAGGTAGTCCACGTACCGCACCATGTTCGGGTAGTAGGTGCGGAGCGTGGCCTCGTCCCCGTACGCCCGGTACATCTGCCAGGGCGCGAACACGATGACGTTGCCCCAGTTCGGGTCGTCGCGGAACCCGCCGGAGAACACCGTGTACTCGGGCGCGATGTCCGGGACGAGCCCGTCGGGCGTCTGCGCCTCGGCGATGTCGCGGACGATCTCGCCGTAGTAGGCGGTCACGTCGTAGTTGCGGGCGACGGCCGGGAAGACCAGGTTCGCCTGCTCCAGCCAGCCGAGCTTCTCGCGGTGCGGGCAGTCGGTGAGGACCGAGTACATGTTGCTCTGCACGGCCCGGTCGATGATCCGGTGGATGTCGTTGAGCAGGCCGTGCGAGCTGGTGAACGAGCCCGCCGTGTCGTTGGCGGCGCGCAGCGCGATGCCGGTGACGGTGCCGTCGTCCGGCGCGGACGGCAGCCCTTCGAGCTGCACGTACCGGAAGCCGTGGTAGCAGAACCGGGGATGCCAGGTCTCGGTGCCGTTCCCGGACAGGGTGTAGGTGTCCCAGATCGGCGAGCCGGTCGTGTTCTGGCTGACGGTTCCGTCGGCGTTGAGCAGCTCGCCGGGACGCATCGTCACCTTCGTCCCCGCCGGGCCGCTGACCCGCAGCTGCGCCCAGCCGGCGAAGTTCGTGCCGAGGTCGACGACGTACACGCCGTCCTTCGGCTGCGTGATCTTCTGCGTGCGGAAGGTCCCGGCGCGCTCGATCGGCGGGGCCATCCGGGCGGTGAGCTTCGCGGTCGGCGCGTCGCGGCGGACGGCGGCCGTCCAGCCGGACGGGGCGCGGCGGGCGTCGAAGTCCTCGCCGCCGTACCAGCTGCTGAACGTGGTGGCGCCGAGCGCGGTCTTCCACGACGTGTCCGACGCGACGACCTCGCGCGACCCGTCGGTGTAGGTGATCTCGAGCTGGCCGAGGAACGCGGGCCGGCCGTCCGAGCGGGTGAGCTTCTGGTAGCGGCCCGGCGTGGCCGGGACGTTCGCCATGCCGTTGCCGACCTCGGCCTGGACGGTGTTGCCGCCCTTGCGCAGCAGCCGCGTCACGTCGTAGGTCGAGTAGACGATGCGCTGCTTGTACGCGGTGTAGGGCGGTTCGAGGACGGCGTCGCTCACCGGCCGCCCGTTCACGGTGACGTCGAGGACGCCGAGCGCCGTCGCGTACAGCCGTGCCGACCGGACGCGCTTGCCGAGGTCGAACTCCTTCTTGAACAGCGGGAGCGCTTCGGGCTGGGCGTGCAGCGGCGGCGGGGCCTGCTGCCCCTTGACCGTGGCGGCCGTGTCGAACGTCTTGCCGTCAGAGGAGGTCTGGACGGTGAAGTCCTCGGGGAAGTTGGCCGTCCTCCCGTCGTCGGTCATCACGTCGGTGCGCGGGTAGAGCAGGACCCGGTCGAACCGCCGCTCCTCGCCGAGGTCGATCTGCACCCAGATCGGAGAGGCGAGGTCCTGGTCCTGGTACTGCATGCTCGTGTAGCCGAACGGCGCGGCGTCGCTGGTCAGCGAGCCGTCGGTGATCGCCTTCGGCTCCCACTGGCCCGCGACGGTGTAGCTCTCCGACGCCGTCACCGGCGCGTGCAGCGCCACGTCGGCGCCCGACGCGCCGTCCTGCACCTGGACCTCGGCGAGCTGCAGCCGCGACACCTTGTACGGCCAGCCCTCCTTGATCGGGAGGCCGAGCCGGGTCACGTTCAGCCGCACGTACCGGGCGGTGCGGGCGGGGAACGCGACCGTCGCCGGAGTCGGCTGCGGGTCCGACCAGGCCGGGTTCCCGATCCACTGCGCCATCCAGTCGGACGCCGCGAGCAGGCCGGTCTCGAAGTGCGCGGGCTCGCTCCACGCGGACGCGCGGCCCCGCTCGTCCCACACCCTCACCTGCCACGACACGCGCTGCCGCGAGCCGAGGCCGCGTCCGGCGTAGGCGGCCGAGACCGCGCTCCCGGCGACCTTGCCGGAGTCCCACAGGTCGGGGCGGTGCAGGCGGGCGTCGTCGCTCGCCGCGCGGACCTGGTACGCGGTCTGCGCCGCGTTGCGCGGCCCGGCGGCGAACCGCCAGCTCAGCGTCGGGTTCGCCGCGTCGATCCCCAGCGGGGACCGCAGGTGCGCGGCCTGGAGGCCGGTGGGCGTCAGCGTCCTGGCGCGGGCGGGCGCCGCGGGCGCGGCGCTCGCCGCGGACGGCAGCACGCCGGTGGCGGTCACGGCGGCGGCCGTGACGCCGCCCGCCTGCACGAATCGTCTCCTGCTCAGCTCATTCGTCATCGAAAGGCCCTTCAGGCGTGCGTGGAGTGGAAGGTGAGGCGGCCGGACCCGGCCTGGAAGACCGCGTAGCCGCCCTGCATGCCGGTGAAGCGGGCGCCGCCCGGCCCGGACACGCGGACGTCGCTCGCCGACCGCGCGGGGACGCGGATCTCGGCCGTGACGTTGACCGGGACGTTCACCGAGAGCGAGACGCCGTTCCCCTGCCGCTTCCACTGGACGCCGACGTCACCGCGCTGGAGCGGGACCGTGCCCGTCGCGCCGCTCAGGCCGGACAGCGGCGGCTGGATCCGGACCGACGCGGACGCCGGGGCGGTCACGGTGACGCCGAGGAGGGACCGCTGCACGTCGACCAGGGACGTCGAGCCCCACGGGTGCGAGAAGCTCTGCCCGGTCTCCGGCGCGTCCCACGACTCCCAGGTGAACGTGCCGCCGCGCGCGAGGATGTTGCCCCAGCCGGGTCCCTTGGTGTCGGTCAGGCGGGTGACGACGTCGCCGGTGCGTCCGGTGGCGTCGAGCGCCTGGAGCAGCCGGTGCGCGGTCATCGGTCCCATCTGCATGCCGAGCCCGGCGATGTAGGAGCCGATCGCCTCGCGGGACTCGGCGGGCGCGACCCCGTACGCGACCGCGTAGGCGTTGGCGATCTGCGAGGCGTGCGTGCTCTGCGTGCCGTCGCTCTTCAGGCCGTCGATGTAGATGCCGTCGGCGCGGCGGAGCTTGGCGTTGATGGTGCCGGTGAGGGTGCCGGCCTCCTTGCGCAGGGCGGCGGCCTCGTCGGACTTGCCGAGCGCGTCGGCGGCGCGGGCGGTGGCGTTCAGGACGTCGACGCCGAGCACGTTGATGACCGTGCGGGCGGCGGTGTCCATGTCGTGGCCGTAGCGCATCGTCGCGGGCCAGTCGACGATGCCGTACTTGTACTGGCCGGAGCCGCCTTCGAGGTTGGTGACCAGGCCCGTCCCTGAGTCGATGTAGCGGCGTACGTAACCGGCGACCGCGTTCATCACGGGGTACGCCTGCGCGAGCGTGGTCGCGTCGCCGGACTGCTCGTAGTAGTCCCACACCCAGCCCGGGAACATCTCGGTGTAGTCGGGGATGTCGCGCTTGCCGTCGCCGTTCGGGTAGACGGAGTTGAGCCGCCCGTCCGGCCAGTACCGGGCCTGCGAGGCGATGAACTCGCGGATCGCCTGCCGGGTGAGGCGCCGCTCCCCGAACGCGCCCATCGCGGCGGTCGAGGTGTCGACGGCGTCGCCGAGGAACTGGCCCTTCTCCCGGGTCGGGGTGTCGAGGAACTGCGACTGCGACCCGTACAGCGCCGACCGGGCCATCATGTCGTAGGCCGCGTTCACCCCCTTGTCGGACGTCCGGACGGTCGCGGTGCGGTCGACGGAGTTGTGCTGCACGACGGCGGAGATGTCGCCGGGGTCCACCCCCGAGTCGGGGCCGATCTCGAAGTAGCGGAAGCCCTCGTAGGTGAAGGCGCGGAACGTCTGGTCGCCGTCGCGCTGGGTGTAGCCGTAGGTGAGGTCGGTGTCCTGGTTGTCGTCCTTGGAGCGCGACACCGTGCCGTCGTCGGCGAGCAGATATCCGGCGTGCATGTCGACGTGCCGCCCGGCCGTCCCGTCGCGGAACCGGACGACCGGCACCGCCGGGATCACCTTGCCGAAGTCGGCGACGAGCGCACCCGACGCCAGCCTCGTCACCTTCACCGGGCGGACGGTCTCGTACGCCAGGGACGTCTCCTGCCCGTGGACGTGCTTGAACGTCGAGGTCGGGTGCGCGCCGACGACCTGCGGCGCCGCCCAGGACGAGGCGTCGAAGCCGGGCCGGTCCCAGCCGAGCGGCTCGGCGGTGCCGTCGACGTCCTCGACCCAGTCGCCCCCGTCGCCGTTGCGGCGCGGCGCCGTCTTCCAGGGGCCGCGCGCCACCTTCCAGGTGCCGTCGCTGACGACGACCTGCCGGGTGCCGTCGGCGTGGTCGATGACGAGCCGGACCAGCAGCCCCGGCTCGCCCTTCGGCCGCCCCTGCCCGGACCCGTACCAGTGGTAGACCGCGCCGAGCGTCGCGTCGGCGCCCGCCTTGAGCTGCGAGGTGACGTCGACGGTCTTGTAGAACAGGTCGTCGGCGTACTCGAACGCCGGTCCCCGGTCGACGCTCGCGCCGTTGAGCCGCAGGTCGTACTGCTGGTCGGCGGAGATGTGGACGCGGGCCCGCACGACCGGCGACGTCCCGACGGTGAAGTCCTTGCGGGCCAGGGTGTAGTCGTCGGACTCGGCGGTGGTGCGGCGGATCCAGGACGCGCCCCACTGATCGTCGCTCAGCCCGGTGTCGAACGACGCGGGCCGCGACCACGGCGACGCCTTCCCGGTGCGGTCCCAGGTGCGGACCTTCCAGGTGTAGGTCGTCTCGGCCGCCAGCGCCGGCCCGCCGTACGGGACGTACTCCTGGCTCGCCGACGCCACCCGGCCGCTGTCCCACACGGTCTTGCCGGACGCGTCGCGCACGGCGATCTGGTAGGCGGACTGGACCTCGCCGGGGTCGGCGTCGCGGGGCCGCCACCCGAACTGCGGCGCGCCCTCCACGCTGAGCGGCCGGGCCTGGTCGCCGACGGTGAGGCCGGCCGGGGACTGCGGGGCGTGCCCGGCCTTCAGCGCGGCCTGCGCTGTGCCGGCCTGCGCTGTGCCGGGCAGCGCCACGACGGCGGCGGACACCCCGGCGGCGGCGAGGAGCAGAACCTTGGAACGGATCATGAGGGAGAACCTCCAGTGGGGGGATGCGGCGCTACGGCCGGACGGAGAAGCCGCTCATCTGCACGTTGGCGTTGACGGAGTCCCAGCTCCGGCTGACCTCGATGCGCACGTACCGGGCGCTGACCTTGTCGAACGTCGTCGTCCCGCCCTCCTTGGGCGTGTCGGTGGCGGTGGCGACGGTGCGCCACGTCCGGCCGTCCTCGGAGACCTGGACGGCGTAGTCGCGCGCCCCGTAGTTGGAGCGGCCGCCCACGACGACGGAGCCGAACGCGACGGGCGCGCCGAAGTCGATCCCGAACCGCACCGGGTCCTGCGCGGTCGGCCCCTGGCCGGCGGCGCGGCCCCACGAGACCCAGAACGTGCTCGCCGAGCCGTCCACGGCGAGCTTCGCCGGGTAGCGGTCCTGGCCCGCGTCCGCGACGACCCGCGGGAACGGGGCGCCTCCCGGGTTGAGCGCGAGGTCGCCGGAGTGCCGGAGCGTCACGGCGGTCTCGGCGGACGGTCCGGCGTCGCTGCGCGCGGTCACCTTCAGCGTGCTCGTTCCGGACGAGACGCCCTTGTCGCGCACGTCGACGGGCACCGTCACCGAGCCGCCTGCGGGGACCGTCACCTTGCCCTGCTGCGGCGTCGCTGTGATCCCGTCGGCGGCCGACGCGGCGACGGTCACGTTCGCCGCGCGGGCGGAGGCGTTGGTGACCAGCACGGTCGCGCGGTTGTAGCCGCCGTCCGCCAGCGGCAGCTCGGGTTCGAGGGCCTCGGCGGTCAGCACCGGCCGGTCCCCGCCGGTCGCGGTGAGGGTGAGCGGGCCGAACAGCCCGTAGTCCATCGGGGCCCGCGAGGACGCGCCGGTGCCGGGCGCGACCCGGACGGCGTTGAGCAGCGTCGAGGCGACCCGCACGGTGATCGTGTTGTCGCCGGGCCGCAGGTACGGGCCGACCTGGACGTGCCGGAGGTCCGCCTGGTCGAGCGCGGGCAGGTCGTGCCCGTTGACGTTCACGCGGACGGTGTCGACGGGCGTGCCGAGGTCGAGTTCGGCGGCGTCGATCCCCTTCCAGCCGCCGTCGAGGGTAACGTGCGCGGTGTAGGTGCCGACGCCCGACACGTCCTTGAGATCGACCGGGTAGCCGTTGGCCGTGGTGATCGCGGACCAGGCGGGCAGCGCGCCGTTCTCCCCGGCCTTCACCGTGACGGGGCCGAGGGTCTTGTGCGCGGTGTCGCCCGGCTTGCCGGACGGTCCGGGGCCCCAGGAGTCCACCGACAGCGACCACTCGTTCAGCTTCACCGGCTGCGGGACGGCCGCCGTGCCCTGCCCGCCCGGCCTGCCGGGCTTGCCCTGGCCGGGGAAGGTGGCGTCGTGCCGCGGCGTGACCGCGATGACCGTGGCGTCGTTCGCGGCGAGCCGGACGGGAACGGTGACCGTGCCGTGCCCCGACGTGTAGTCCGTGATCGGGGTGATCTTGCCGGTCCAGGTGTCGAGCTTGTAGGGGACGCCGTCGCCGGTCAGGGTGACCGTCTGCGCGGTCGTGGTGTTCGTCTGGTTGTACAGGTAGTAGTAGTCGGTCGAACCGGCCTGGCGGCGCACGTCGAGGATCGCGCCGGTGCCGTCGTGCGGCGTCGCGGCCGGGGTGACGCGCAGGCGGCGCAGCGCGTCCGGCGCGTCCGCCTCGCTCGCCGCCCGGACCACGGTCCGCTGCTTGAGCAGCTGCGAGACCACCGAGGTGAGCCGCGCGTCCTGGCGGCCCGCGTCGCCGTCACCGGGAACCGTGCTCGGCGCGTCCCCGACGATCACGACGGGGAGGCCCTGCCGCGCCAGGCTCAGCAGCTTCTCGGCGGCGGCCAGCGGCATCGTCTTCTGGTCCTTCAGCAGCACCGCGTGGTAGGCGGAGCCGTCGCGGAACAGGGCGCCGTGGGAGTAGGAGGCGTCCTTGCGCTGGAGCTGCGCCGGGCTGAGGTACTCGTAGGTGTATCCGGCGGACGCCAGCTCCGAGGAGTCCTGGATCAGCTTGTTCGAGCCGGACCCGGTGGTGCCGGTCCCGTTCATGCCGAAGTCCTGCCAGTACACGGCGAGGTCGAAGCGGGGCTTGCCCTGCCGCAGCACGAGCTGCATCCGGGCGAGGTTGTCGTTGACCGCCCGGTAGTCGGCCCAGTTCGGGCCGCCCTTGTCACCCCACGCCTCCGAGTAGGAGGTGTTGCCGCCGTAGGTCATGCCGGGCCACACCGACTGCGGCCCGGCGCCCGCCGGTCCCCTGCTGAGGTACGGAAAGCCGTGCCAGACGACCTGGTTCACGCCGCCGGCGAAGCCCCGGTAGACGGCCTGGAGGTTGGAGGCGTCCGACCCGGCGCCCGCCGTCGAGCCCCACACCGTGCCGGAGAACGCGCAGCACTCGTCCGACACCACCGGCTGCCCCGACAGGTGCGCGCCCGTGGCGACCACGCGGTAGTCCTGCACGTTGCTGTAGGCGCCGACCGACTGCCCGAACGCCAGCGACTCGCCCTCGGGCACGTCGATGTGCGACGCGGCCTCGGACACGTCCACCGGGATGCCGTACGGCTGGATGCGGGTCTTGATGTGGTGCTTGTGCGCCCATTCGCGCAGCACGTCGAGGCGGTTGCGGATGTACAGGTCGCTGAGCGTCTGCCGGTAGTCGGTGCGGACGCGGGCGCCGACGCCGTCGCCGAAGTCGAAGAACGGTTTGTCGGTGATGCCCTGGTCGCCCGCGCCGGCGAGGGCGGGCAGCACGTCGATGGGCGAGTAGCCGCGCAGCTTCGTCCACTGGTCGACCAGCTGCGACGTCCACTTCTGCGTGGTGCCGAGTTCGAGGGAGTCCTCGAACAGGTCTGTCTCGCCGATCCGGGCGAGGAGCTTCCGCACGTCCGAGGTGAGGATGTTCTTGTCGTAGAAGTCGGTGGTGGCCTTCGCGCCGGCCTCGCTGAACGGGTCGAGCGCGTAGTTGGTGCCGGTCGCGGTGTAGCCGGACAGGGACTGCCCGCTGGGCGTCTGGTAGAAGGCGATCAGCGCGTAGGTGCTCGTGTCGTCGCCGGGGAAGTCGACCGCGACGTTGCCCTGCGCGTCCACCTTGGACGTCACGTCGGTGACGCTCGAACGCTCCAGCATCCGCGGCGCGCTGGACGAGGCGCCGCACCCGGCGTCGGAGCACTTCGCGACGAGCGCGGCGACGAGCGTCTTCTTCGCGCCCGCGGGCGGCGCGACGTTGAAGTTCGTCGGCAGCCCGCCGGAGCGGCTCGTGCCGCCCTTGTGGAACTCGTAGGAGAAGACGATCTGCTGCTGGGCGCTCGGGTCGTTGACGTCGTCGACCGTGGGGACGGTGGCGGGCCAGCGCGGGCCGATGGTCAGGTCCAGGCCGAGGCCCTTGTCCCTCGCCGCGGCCAGCATCGTCCGGGTCTTCTCCGCCCACAGCGGGGTGCCCCAGCCGTAGGTCTTCAGGAACTCGGGGGTGTTGTTGCCGGTCCCCTCGACGTTGAAGGGGGCGACCTCGGCGCCGCCGCCGCCCGCCTTCTTGATCTGGTCGAGTTCGGCGGCCAACTCCTTGTCGTCGGTGTAGGCGAGCGGCTGCCACCAGCGGTACTTGGGCCGGACGGACGCGGGCGGGTCGGCGAAGGTGCCGCGGGTCAGCGCCGGGACGGTCGGCCCGAACGACTCCGCGCCGTCCGCCGCCCCGACGACCGCGAGACCGGACACGGCGAGCAGCGCCGCCACCGGCACGGCGACGAGCCGCGCCGAGGCCCGGCGGGCGCCGCCCGCAGGCCGAACTTCGGAGCGGGTCATGAGGTGTACGCCTCCAGTTCGATGACGCGGCTGTAGTTGTGGTCGTTGGAGTCGTGGACGAGCAGCCGCAGCGCCGACGCCGACACGGGCGCGAAGGTCTTCTCGACCTTCCCGGCGGTGTTGCCGGTGACGGTCGCGACCGTCGTCCACTGGCCGTTCACCTGCGCCTGGACGTCGAAGTCGCGCAGGCCGGACTTGGCCGCGGGGCTGCTCGCGCTGTCGAGCGTGTAGACCTCGACCCGGCCGATCTTCTGCGGGTCCTTCCAGGTGGCGGTGAGGGTGTCGGGGAAGGACTTGGACGTGTCGTCGTTCCAGCCGCCGACGCCGTTCAGCCAGACGCCGGAGTCGGTGCCGCCGTCGTTGGCCCACGCGGGCGACGACCCGCTGTGCGTGCTGGACGCCGCCATGGTCGCGGAGCGGACGAGGTTCCCGGTGACCAGCAGCGGTGCGGTCGAGGTCTCGTCGTCGGCGGTGACGGTGACCGTGCCCTTCGTCCCGTCCGCGCCCGAGCCCTTCACCTCGACGGGGATCTCGGTGGAGCCGCCCGCCGGGATCGTCACCCGAGCGGGGGCGGACGCGGTGAAGCCGGCCGACGCGGTGACCTTCACCGGGACGGTCACGGAGCGGCGCTCCAGGTTCGTCACGCGGAACCGCGCATCGGTGGCCGCGCCGCCGGTCACCGGGATGTTCACGCCGAACGGCGGTTCGACGGCGAGCTGCGTCCGGTCCTGCTGGACGGCGCCGGGCGTGCGGACGGAGAACGTCCACGAGCCCGACCCGACCTCGTACACGGCGTGCCCGTTCTCGACGCCGAGCGAGCGCGCGCCCGCCGGGGCCTGCGCGCCGGACGCGCCGAGCAGCGGTACCTCGACGCGGGCGGGCGCGCCGGGCGGGACCGTCACGTCGAGCCGCAGGTCGTGCCCGGACCGGCGCCACGCGCTGGACACCGTGCCGCGCGGGGTGTCGTAGGACGACGAGGCGCGGGTGAGGTCGCCGACGACGGCGGGCCGGATCACGAGCTTGTCGTAGGCGATGGAGTCGTCGGCCTGCCGGATGCCGGCGAGCCCGGCGCCGAACCACTCGTCGATCGCGCCGAGCATGAAGTGGTTCTGCGAGCCGTAGCCGGTCGGGCCGTCCCAGTACTCGGTGAGGGCGGTCGCGCCGTGTACCACCTGGTAGCCGTAGCTGGGGTTCGTGACCTGCTGCGCGACGGCGAGGATGACGTCGTCGCGGCCCGCCGCCGACAGCGTCCGGAACACCGACGGCAGCGCGATCTCCCCGACCGTCAGGTGGTAGCCGTTGTCCTTGATCGTCGAGACGAGGTGGTCGAGGACGGCCTGCCTCTGGTCGGCCGGGACGATGCCGAGGTCGAGCGCGAACGCGTCGCCGGCCTGGCTGCCCGACCCGTAGGTGTGCTTCGTCGTGTCGAGGTACTTGGCGTTGAACGCGTCGGCGATGTCACCGGCGAGCCTGGTGTACTTCGCCGCGTCGTCGTCCTTGCCGAGCAGCTTCGCGATCTTCGCGAGCGCGGTGGCGCTGCGCTGGTAGCCGTAGGTCGCGGCGACACCGGTCGGGGTGGTCTTGTCGACGGCGGCCCAGTCGCCGAGGCCGTAGTCGAGCAGGTTCCCCTTCGCCTTGGACGTCAGGTAGTCCAGGTAGCGCTGCATGTTCGGGTAGAAGTCGCGCAGCGGCTTGGCGTCCCCGTACGTCACGTAGTGCTGCCAGGCGGACAGGATGATCGCGCTGCCCCAGTTGGGGTCGTCCCAGACGCCGCCGGAGAACGTCACGTACGCGGGCGCGATGTCGGGGACGAGGCCGGTGGAGGTCTGCGCCTCCGCCATGTTGCGCAGCAGCGCCGGGTAGTAGGCGGCGACGTCGTACTCGCGGGTGATCGAGCCCTGGACGAGCTGGTCCTCCTCGAGCCAGCCGAGCTTCTCCCGGTCGGGGCAGTCGGTGAGGATCGACATCATGTTGCCCTGGACGGCCCGGTCGATGATCGTGTGGATGCCGTTCAGCAGCAGGTCGGAGCTGTCGAACGCGCCGGCGGAGGCGTTCCCGGCGCGCAGGATCGTCGCGGAGACCATGTCGCCGGACGGCGCGGCGTCCAGGCCGCTGACCTGGATGTAGCGGAAGCCGTGGTACACGAACCGGGGGTGCCAGGTCTCGGTGCCGGTGCCGGCGAGGGTGTAGGTGTCCATGACCGGCGGGTTCTGCGCGCCGCCCGCGATCATGGTGCCCTGCTCGACGAGGCCGTCCGCGCCGAGCCGCTCGCCCGGCTTGATCGTCAGCTTCTCGCCGCGCTTCCCGCGCACGTTCAGCTCGGGCCAGCCGACGATGTTCTCGCCGAGGTCGAAGACGTAGGTGTCCTTCTCCGGATGCGTGACCTTGACCGTCTTGCGGGTGCCGACCGGGACGATCGCCGGGGACATCCGCGCGGTCACCGCGATGCCCGGGTCGGGCGCCTCCGCGGCCGGCTTCCACGACGCCAGGTCCGCCGACGGACCGTCCCAGCCCTTCTGCGCGAGCCGGGCGTCCTCGTCCTCGCCGCCGTACCACTGGCTGAACGTGGTCGGCCCGAGGTCGGTGCGCCAGGACGAGTCGGTCGCGACGCGCGCGGTCGTGCCGTCCTTGAGCGTGACCTCCAGCTGCGCGAGCAGCTTCGGCGCCCCCTGCGCGCCGACGTACTTGGTGTAGCGGTCGTTGGTCGCGGCGACGTTGTAGGTGCCGTTGCCGAGCCGGACGCCGATCGCGTTGCCGCCGCGCCGCAGCAGCTTCGTCACGTCGTAGGCCGCGTACTCGACGCGCTTCTTGTAGTCGGTGTTCGGCGGTTCGAGGACGGCGCCGCTGACCGGCTTCCCGTTGATGGTCGCGTCGTAGATGCCGAGCGCGGTGATGTAGAGCCGCGCCGACCGGACGGTGTTCTTCAGCGAGAACTGCCGCGCCAGCAGCGGCAGCGCCGGCATGGACGTCTGGTAGGCGGGCGGCGGGACCTGGTCGGTGACGGTCTTCACGACCGTGAACGGGCCGTCCGCCGCGTCCGAGGTCTGCACGGTGTAGTCGACGGGGAAGTTCGGGGTCTTCCCGTCGCTCGTCATCACGTCCGTGCGCGGATACAGCTTCACCGACGCGACGTCCTTGGCGGCGCCGAGGTCGAGCTGCAGCCAGATGTGGTGGCCCGGGTCCTGCGAGCCGTAGGCGTTGCTGGTGTACCCGAACGGCGCCTTCTGCGTGGTGAGCGACCCGTCGGTGAGGAACTCCGGCATCCACTTGCCCGGGTACTCGCGGACCTCCGACGCGGTGACGGCCGCGCCCTTCGCCACGTTCGTCCCGGACGGGTCGAGCGCCTCGATCTCGGCGAGCTGCAGCCGGGACAGCAGCGACCCGCCCTCGGTGATCGGCAGGCCCAGCTTGGACACGTCGACCCGCAGGTAGCGGGCCTTCGTTCCGGCGGGCAGGTCGACGGTGACGGGGCTCGGCGCCCGGTTCAGCCACCGGTCATCGGTGATCCATTTCGCGGACCAGTCGTCCTTGCCGAGCAGGCCCATCTCGAACCGGGCCGGGCTGCTCCAGGCGGACGCCCGCCCGGAGCCGTCCCAGACCCGGACCCGCCACCACGCCTGGCGGCGGGACGTGAGCGCCGTGCCCCGGTAGACGGCGTTCGCGGTGCCGGACGAGACCTTCCCGGAGTCCCACAGGTCGGCGCGGCCGAGGCCGTCCCGGGAGGTGGCGGCCTCGACCTGGTAGGCGGCCTGCGCCGCGCCGTGGCCGGGCGCGGTGAGCCGCCAGCTCAGCGTCGGCGCCGTGTCGTCGATGCCGAGCGGGTCGTCGAGCGCGTCGGTGCGCAGCCCGAAGGCGCGCAGGCCCGCCGCGTCGGCGCGCGCCGGGACCGTGAAGGCGGTCCCGATCAGCAGCGGGAGGAACGCCGCGGGCAGGGCGGCGCGGGTCAGGGTGATGCGCATTCAGGCTCCCCGGACGGTGGTGAAGAACTTCAGGTCGCGGCCGGGCTCGGCGCTGAAGGTCGCGCCGCCGTCATGGCTGACGGCGGACGCGCCGCCCCGGTACGGGTCGTGGTCGTTGTAGGCGACGCCGTAGCAGCCCGTGGTGGTGGTGGAGGAGATCCGGACGGTGTAGTGCGCGCCGCGCCGGACCCGGATGCCCGGGTGGACGGTCACGTTCCGCGCCGACCAGCCGATCTCCGCGGCCGGGACGGAGCCGGACCACAGCGTCCGGGTCCCGTCGGTGACCTCGACGGTCAGCGGCTCGGACGGCGGGGTGCGCTCGACGCGGCCCTGCTCGGTGCCGTCCTTGAACGCGGTGACGGCGAGGGAGGCGAGGCGGCCGCCGCGTCCCGCGGTGAACGACTGCTCGCGCCGGACGTCCCCGGCGACGTCGCAGCCGGTGCGGAAGCCGGCGGCGCCGCTGCCCTGGTCGAGCCCGGGGATCGCCGCCTGCCGTCCCGGATGCCCGGGGTCGAGGCGGACGGTGGAGTTGCCGCACTGCACCGGATCGATCGAACCGTCGGCCCCGAACGTGAGCGGCTGCCAGTGGAAGTTGGCGAGCGCCTCGTTGGTGTGGCCGTCCCACAGGTCGCTGAAGTACATGTAGATCGGCGCGCCGTGCCGCTGGCGGAGCGTCGCGACCTGGGCGGGCTGCCCGCCGCAGGAGTTCGCGGTGATGCTCGTCCCCGCGGTCGGGACGACCCACTTCGACAGGTCGCCGGAGAAGTCGTCCGCGAGCAGTTCCTGACCCGACGCCGAGGTCACGCGCACGTTGTCGAACCTCGCCGACTCCAGGTTCGCGCCGTTCCACTCGCGGAACCCGACCTTGCCGACCGGGTAGGTGGCATCGGTGTAGGTGTCGACCTGCACCCCGTCGATCGACGTCGTGAGCGTGGAGCCGGACGCGGTCACCGACACGTGGTGCCACTCCCCCGCCACGATCGGCTTGGTGAGCTGGACGACGTGGCTGGCGGTGGTGGCGCCGGCTCGGCGCAGCACGCTCAGCTTCCCGTTGGCCGTGCCCGAACCGGTCAGCAGGAACAGGTAGCCATGGTCGTCCTGGTTCATCCGGACGGAGAATCCGGCCTGCGCCGACGTCCCGGACGTGGTCGGCAGCGGCGCGACGTCGAAGGAGTAGGTGTAGTCGGACCAGTCCTCGCCCTGCTGCGACAGCCCGTACAGGCCGCCGTGGACGGTGAGCGCGCCGTCCTCGACCGTCCAGGCGTCGCGGCCCTTCCACGGCCCGAGCGGGCTCTGCGCGGTGAGGTAGGACGTGCCGGTGCCGGTGCAGTACCCGCAGTTCGGGTCCGACATCGTCAGGTAGTAGGTGCCGTTCCGCTTGAAGATCGACGGCGCCTCGACGCGGGTCACGCCGGTCACGTCGTACGGGCCCGCGGCGCGCAGGTAGTCGGGGGTCAGCTCGATGACGGCGATGTGCCACCCGGCGTTGCTGCAGGTGAGGTAGCCCTTGCCGTCGTCGTCGACGAAGACGTCGAGGTCGGCGGTGCAGTGCGTCCCGGCGGGCAGGTCGGGGACGGGCCGCTCGGTGAACGGACCGGTCGGCCGGTCGGCGGTGTAGACGCGGAACTTGTCCGCGGCCTCCTGGTCGTTCACCCACATCACGTACTTGCGGGTCGCCTTGTCGTAGACGGTGTGCGGCCGGAAGCAGAACTTGCAGGAGCGGGCGTCCACGACGTGGCCGCGGTCGGTCCAGTGGACGAGGTCAGGTGAGGAGTACACCTTGAAGCCGCAGAACGTGCTGTTGACCGTCCACTGGTAGCCGCAGTCGTAGCTCGTCCCGTACAGGTAGTAGGTGTCGCCGAACCGCTGGATCGCGCCGTCGTGGGCGTCGACCGCGTTCCCGCCGGTGTCGAACCGGACGGTCTGCTCGCCGTCCGGCCCGTAGTTGGTGATGGGGGAAACGGTCGCCGCCTGCGCGGGCAGGGCGGGCAGGGCGGACAGCGCGCCGAGCAGCAGCGCGAAGACCGCGGCCAGCGCGAGGCCGCGGCCTCGCCTCGACCGGGGTGGGGGGATGGTGCGCATGGACGTGGCGTCCTCTCGGAGGCTGCGCGGTGGGGTGGGGGGAAGGCGCGTCGTCCGTTTCCGGGCATGCCGAACAGAACCCGTGGCCGTGCGGGCGGGGTTGCACGGTCACGGGCCCGCGCTCGTCATCGCCTAGGGACGGATCCCCCGATCGCGCCTAGAGAGAAGTTCGAGTCCGTCAGGGTCGGTCGTGCGGCGGGTGCCGCCGGGGTCAGGGGTTCACGGTGACCAGTTCGATCTCCAGGAGGTCGGCGAGGGCCTTCAGGTCGGCGATCCGGTGGCCGGTGCCGAGGGCCCAGTGGTGGGAGATGCCGGTGGCGCTCCAGGCGTCGACCCACTCGCCGGGGTCGCAGCCGAAGTCCACGCGGGAGGTGGTGTTGCCGATCTGCAGCAGCGGCCCGTCCACGGTCTCGCCCTCGGACGCGACGAACGCGAACCGGCCGTCGCGGCGCTGGATGACGCCGAACGCGGTGACCGGGCCGTGCTTGACGTCGAACTCCACGGACACGCCGTAGCCGCGCTTGCCGTGGTAGACGCCGAGGCCGCGCAGCAGCGGGCGGCGGGCGCTGATCGCCAGGTGGGCGGGCCCGTCGTGGCCCATCTCGACGTGCCCCCGGTGGAAGTCGAGCGCCTGCAGCTCGGTGAACGAGCCGCCCGCGCCGAGCCGGTCGGCGATCAGCATGGCGAGGGAGGTGCGCAGCTCGTACTCGCCGGCCGCCGGGATCCCGCGGGCGGTGAGCAGCGACGCGCCGAGGATCATCCCGGCGCCGAGCCGCTCGTGGATCTCGCCGTCCAGGCCCCGGTGGTAGTAGGCGAGGCTGTCCAGCTCGAAGTCCTCGACGAGCCGGTCCAGGCCGGCCGACACCCGGGCGGCCCAGGTCAGGTCGTCGTCGTTGACGGAGGCGTCCAGCTCGAAGATCTTCTCCGCCTCCGCCTTCTTCGCGGCGGTCTCGGCGTCGGTGACCTTCTCCACCCGGACCCGCAGGTCGTCGAACTCCAGCACCTCGACGTGCCCGCCGAAGTTCGCGCTGACCAGCGTCAGGTCGGTGGAGACGTCCAGCATGCCGGGGTACAGGTGGCCCATGAGCCCGTGCCGCCCCCTGCGAAGGGCGGCACGGACCCCGGCGGCCCTGACCCAGCGGCCGATCTTCGCCCAGGCCCGCTCGTCCTCCAGGTACCCGGAGACCGAGCGGAACGGGACGCCGCACCGCGCGAACGCGTTGGCCATCTCGGGCAGCGGGCAGGCGCCGCAGTAGGCGAGCCACTGCCCGGTGTCGAAGGTCGCGTGGTCCATCGACTCGGTCGGCTGCAGGTTGATCAGCAGCACCGGGGCGTCGGCCCGCTGCGCGACGGGGACCAGCATCGTCGCGGTCATGTAGGTGGTGAGGAACCCGACGATGATGTCGCAGCCCGCCGCGCGCAGCCTCTCCGCCGCCGCCGCGCCCTCCTGCGCGTCGGAGATGAACCCGACGTCGACCACCTCGGCGCCGAGCCCGCGCATCCGCTCCGACACCCGCTCCGCCGACCGCTTCAGCTGCGGCAGCAGGTCGGGGAACTGCGGCCAGTACGCGCCGAGCCCGCCGGCCACGAGGCCGACCTTCACCCTCGTTTCGGGGGGTTTGGGGGGCCGTCCCCCCAAAAGAGACTCGGGCGGCGGCGCCCCGGTGTTGCCTGCCATGCCTGTTCCTTCCTGTTACCTGGCCGTCAGGGTGTGGCGGCCGGACGGCGCGCCGTCCACGTACACGTACTTCCCATCGCCGGTCACGCCTCGCGCGGTGGCCTTGCCGTGCGCCCAGACCGTCCGGCCGTCCAGGGTGACGCGGGACGTCGACGAGGTGACCGGGACGGCGAGGCGGCCGGACGTGCCGCGCGGCGCGGTGACGTCCAGCCGGAACGTGCGCCCGGCCGTCCGCCACGACGCGGCGATGGCGCCGTGCGGGGTCGGGACGGTGCCCTCGGCCCACTTCAGCCCGCCGGTGAACGGGACGACCGCCCACGACGCGTAGCCGGGGCCGGTCGGCTGGACGCCGAGGACGCGGGTGGTGAGGGTGACGGTCGGGCCGCTCGCCCAGCCGTGCGCGAGGCTGGAGAACTGCTTGAGGTTCGGGGTGCCGTCCGGCTGCATGTGCTCCCAGAACGTCGAGCCGGGGTCCTGGCGGAGCTGGTGGCCCCAGAACGTCCGGATCAGGTCGAGGCCGGACGCGTCGCCGGTGCCCAGGCGCGCGTCGGACTCGAACGAGCTGGGCAGCGGCGCGTAGAACGGCGGCAGGCTCGCGTTCGGCGTGGACTGCGAGACGGTCAGCGACCCGTACGGCGACCAGTTGTTCTTGCGCAGGTAGGCGAGGGCGCGGGTGGCGCGGTCGCCGCCCGCGACGCCGGCGAGGACGGCCGTGGCGTTGGCGTCCTGCGGGTAGGCGCCGGGGATCTCCCGCGACAGCCGGTAGGCGCCCGCGGTCTCGTCCCACAGCTGGTCGTTGATCGCCTTCTTGACGGTCGCGGACCGGTCTCCGTAGGTCGTGGCGGCGGACGCGTCGCCGCGCGCCTTCGCCATCGCGGCCATCTGCGTGAGGTTGCGGGCGTAGAGGGCGTTGACGTAGGTCTCGTGGCCGCAGTCGGAGTAGCCGTAGTGGCCGCAGGAGCCGACGGCGCCGAACGCGATGAGGCCCTTGTCGTCCTGGGCGCGGACCGACTCCAGCCAGGCCGTCGCCTTGGTGAGCTGCGGCCACCACTTGTCGAGGTAGCCGCGGTCGCCGGTGTAGAGCCAGTGCTCGTACATGTTGTTGACGAACCAGGTGACGTACTCGCCGTAGGTCCGCAGCTCGTCGGCGTTGTGCTGGCCGACCTGGCTCTCGGCGGGCATGAACCCGTCGGGGAGCTGCTGGGCGGCGAGCGACGACAGCGAGTTGTCGACCGCCTCCAGGTCGTTGGTCGACAGGTAGGTGACGGGGGCCTGCACGGCGAGGTCGCCCTGCCAGACGATCCGGTCGCGCTTGCCGCCGTCGTAGATGACGGACTTGTTCGGGTCGGCGTGCGGGACCTGCGCGTCCGCGTGGTCGCCCTCGCCGGAGGCGTACGGCCAGCTCTTCGCGGTGTTGGACGCGCCCGTGTTCACCTGCACGGTGTAGGCGCCCGCGTACCAGATCTTGTTCAGCTCGTTGTCGCTGGACAGGAAGTGGCCCTGGTAGCCGTCCAGGTCGGGCTGGTTCGGGGCGGCGGTGAAGTCGACGGACACGCCGTCGATGTCGACGGTTCCGGGGCCGTCGAGGAACAGCGTCGCGTAGCGGAACCCGCCGCGCAGCACGCCGTCGCGGATCGTCGCGGGCGGCTTCACGCCGTCCAGCGGCAGGGCGTGGCTGTCGGTGTCCTGCGTGTAGGGCTGGCCGGGGAAGCCGTTCCAGATGTTCGCGGTGTCGCAGCCCGGCGCGATCTTGCCTTCGCCGTCATTGGCGTCCGGCGTCAGCGCGGCGTACTTGATCGACTCGGAGAAGCAGGCGCGCAGCTTCGGCGGCGTGGCCGACGCGCCCTTCACCCGGACCTTCAGGTGCCCGGCGACCTCCTTGCCGAAGTCGACGACCAGCAGCGGGGAGCCGGTGCGGTCGGCGGCGCCGGTGAGCCGGACCGAGCCGCCGCCGTCGCGCAGCGCCGCGTCCGGCGACCCGTCGATCCCGCCCTGCCGCGGGTCGGCCTTGTAGATCTTGGCGGGACGGACGGTGCGGCTCGACGGCGACAGCACGTACGGGCGCCACTGGCCGTGCTGCGGGGTGTAGGAGGCGTCCTGCCAGGGGCCGCGCGGGGACGCCGACGCGGGCAGGGCGAGCGCGGCCGTGCCCGACACCGTCAGGGCGGCGGCGATCGCGGCGCGGGCGAGGGAGCGGCGTGCGGTGGTGGGGGGAACCATCATCACTCCAGGTCAGCGGGAGGCGGTCAGGACGGACGAGCCGGTCAGCCCCGGCACCTGCACGAGGCCGTCGCGGACCACGACGCCCGGTTTCACGGCGGTGCCGTTGCGCCAGACGACCGAGCCGTTCACGCGGACCTCGGACGCGCCGGACGCGGGCACGCCCGCCGTGGCGGTCGTGCCGCCCGGCGCGGCGACGCGCAGCGTGAAGGTCGTGCCGCGCTGCTTCCAGGCGGCGGTGATGTCGCCGCGCGGCGTCGGCACCTTGCCCTCCGCCCAGGTCAGGCCCTTCACCGGGTGCGGCAGGACGGTGAACGTCGAGAACCCACCGGACGCCGGCGTGACGCCGAGGACCTGGTTGGTGAGGAACGACGTCGGCGAGGCGGCCCAGCCGTGCGAGAGGCTGGTGTAGGAGCCGAGCTGCGGCGCGCCGGCGGTGCTGACGTTCTCCCAGAGGGTGCCGGGGGTGTCCTTGCCGAGCATCGGGTACCAGGTGCGGCCGAGCACGGACATCGCGCCCGCCATGTCGCCCTGCGAGGCGTACGCCAGCAGCGACTGGCCGGACACGAACGGGCTGATGTACTGCGGGACGACGCCGCCGGCCTTGTCCACGGTCAGGTCGCCGTGCGGGTCGGCGAGCCGGTCGCCGAAGAACTTCAGCACGGACTTCGCGCGGTCGCCGGTGGCGACTCCGGCGACGACCGCCATCGCGTTGCCGTCCTGCGGATGGTTGGCGTCGGTGGGGCCGACCTTGTAGGCGCCGGCGGCCGGGTCCCACAGGTTGTCGTTGACGGCCTTGGCGGTGCGGGCGGCGCTGTCGCGGTAGGTCTTGGCGAGGGCCGCGTCGCCCTGCGCCTCGGCGGCCTGCGCCGCCTGGCCCAGCACATGCACGTACAGGGACGAGACGTAGGTGCCCTTGCCCTCGTTCCCGTAGCCCCAGGTGCCGCCCGCGCCCTTCATGTCGAGCAGCCCGTCGGACCCGACCTTCGACTGCATCCACGCCACGTTCTTCTTCATGGCGTCGTACCACTTGTCGAAGAACGCCTTGTCGCCCGTGTAGAGGTAGTGCGTCCAGTAGTTGCCGACCCACCAGGCCGCGTACTCGCCCCAGCCCATGTTGTAGCCGAGCTTGTCGGTCAGGTAGAGACCGGGGATCTGGCCCTGCGGCGACTGGCCCTTCGCCATGAACGCGACGGCGTTGGCGGCCGGGTCGCTCTGCCCGGTCGTCAGGTACGACACCGCGTCGGAGACGGCGTTGTCGCCGCCCCAGATCATCCGGTCGCGCTTGGCGCCGTCGCTGATGACACTGTCGCCCTCGCCGACGATCGCGTCGTTGCGGACCGGGCCCTCCTGGCCCGGGTAGGGGCGGCCCGTCTTCGGGTCGATCGTCGCCATCTGGACGGTGTAGGCGCCCGCGTACCAGAGCCGGTTCAGGGTGTCGTCGCTGGACAGGAACGCGCCCTTGTACCCGTCGAGGTCGGGGTTGGCGGGGTCGGCGGTGAACTTCAGCCGCAGGTCCGACAAACGCACCTCGCCGGGGCCGTCCAGGAACACCATCAGGTAGCGGAACCCGCCGCGGATGACCGGGTCGGTCATCGCGGTGCGCCCGGCCTTGGTGTCGAGGTAGTGGGTCTCGGTGGCGAGGCCGACCGGGTCCTGGCTGTAGTCGGACGCGGTGGTGAGGTACTGGCCGCTCTCGCTGAACGCGAGGCCGAGCTTGGGCGTGCCCTTGCGGACGTCGGCGGTCACCTGGACCTGCCCGCCGACCTCCTTGCCGAAGTCGTAGATGACGTAGGGACGTCCGTAGTCGTTGGAGGCGAGCGTGGTCGTCCCGCCGTGGAACGCTCCCACCGGGTTCCGCACCGTGGCGCCGTAGGGCGCGGCGGACGCGCGCCCGTGCTGCGCGAGCGTCCAGACGGCGTGGATGCGGGCGCCCTGCCCGGGGTCGTCGGCGTTGCGGAACTCGACCTTGATCGTCCCGGACGATCCGGCGACCCGCGCCGGGACGTCCACCGCGTAGTGGACGAGCCCGTCCTTGTCGCCGCTCCACACCCCGGCCTGCGCGGGGTCGGGCTTGCGCTCGTGGACGACCGTGCCGTTCACCAGCACGTCGTAGTGCGCGGTCGCGCTGCCGGCCTCCTCGACCCGCAGCGTCACCGGGCCCGGCCCGGCGCGCATCGTGTAGGCGAAGCCCGCACCGGCCTCGGCGCCGGTCTGGCGGACCATGACGCCGTCGGCCTTGCCGGTCGTGGACGTCCCGGCCTCCAGGCCGTGGCCGGCGGTCTCGGACGCGGCGGAGTCGGCGGACACGTAGTCGCCGTTGACCCCGTACGCCTCCCCCACCCGCGCGGGACGGACCGTCCGGCCGGACGGCGCGAGGACGTAGTGGCCCGCGCGCGACAGCGACGGCAGGCCGAGCGGGTCGGGGCCGGAGGCGGACGCGGCGCCGGCGGGGACGGCGGCGAGCGCGGCGGCGGCGAGGGTGAGGGAGGTGACGGCGGACACGTGTGCTCGTGCGAACTTCTTGGCCGGGGTCATCGTTGTCCCTTCGGGTTCACTTGGTCGAGCGGGCCCATGGAGGGAAGGCCGGCGGCCCGGGTGGGGACGGCGCGGCGGCCCGGCAGTGGAGTGCCGGGCGCCGGCGCGCGGTCCGGGCCGCCGGCCCGGCCTTCTCCAGGACGGCGGGGGTCAGCGCAGGAAGGCGGCGGCGACTCCGGCGTCCACGGGGATGTGCAGTCCGGTGGTGTGGGTCAGGTCCCCGCCGGTGAGGGCGAAGACGGCGGCCGCGACGTGCTCGGGCAGCACCTCGCGCTTGAGCAGCGTCCGCTGGGCGTAGAACTCGCCGAGCCTCTCCTCCTCCACTCCGTAGACGGCGGCGCGCTTGGCGCCCCAGCCGCCGGCGAAGATGCCGGAGCCGCGGACGACGCCGTCGGGGTTGATGCCGTTGACGCGGACGCCGTGCTCGCCGAGCTCGGCGGCCAGCAGCCGCACCTGGTGGGCCTGGTCGGCCTTCGTCGCGCCGTAGGCGATGTTGTTCGGGCCGGCGAACACGCCGTTCTTGGAGGCGATGTAGACGATGTCGCCGCCCATCCCCTGCTCGATCATCACCCGCGCGGTCTCGCGGGAGACCAGGAACGAGCCGCGCGCCATGACGTCGTGCTGCAGGTCCCAGTCGGCGACGGTGGTGTCCAGCAGCGGCTTGGAGATCGACAGGCCGGCGTTGTTGACGACGAGGTCGACGCCGCCGAACGCCAGCACCGCGTCCCGGACCGCCGCGGCGATCTCGTCCTCGGAGGTGACGTCCGCGCCGACCGCGACCGCGACGTCCGCGGCCTGCAGCGCGTTCGCGCCCAGCTCGGCGGCGACCTTCTCGGCGGCGCCGAGGTCGCGGTCCGCGACGACGACGCAGGCGCCCTCGGCCGCCAGGCGGCGGGCGGTGGCCGCGCCGATCCCGGAGCCGCCGCCGGTGACCAGCGCGACCCGGGTCGCGAGCGGCTTCGGCTTCGGCATCCGGCGGAGCTTGGCCTCCTCCAGCTCCCAGTACTCGATGCGGAACTTCTCCGCCTCGTCGATCGGCGCGTACGACGACAGCGCCTCCGCGCCGCGCATCACGTTGATCGCGTTGACGTAGAACTCGCCGGCGACCCGCGCGGTCTGCTTGTTCGCGCCGAACGAGAACATCCCGACGCCCGGGACCAGCACGATCGCCGGGTCCGCGCCGCGCATCGGCGGCGAGTCCGGCGCGGCGTGCCGGTCGTAGTAGGCGGCGTACTCCTCGCGGTAGGCGGCGTGCAGCTCCTTGAGGCGGGCCTTGACGTCGTCGAGCGGCGCGTCCGGCGGCAGGTCCAGCACCATCGGGCGGACCTTGGTGCGCAGGAAGTGGTCCGGGCAGGACGTGCCGAGCGCGGCGAGCCGCGGGTGCTCGGCGCGGGACACGAAGTCGAGGACGGCCTCGGCGTCGGTGTAGTGCCCGACCTGCGGCCGGTCCGTCGACGCCAGGCCGCGGACCAGCGGGAACAGCGCGGCGGCGCGGGCGTGCCGCTCGTCCTCCGGCAGCACCGGGTGGATCACCGCGCCGAACGGGTCGGCCTTGCCGTGCTCGGCGATGTACGCCTCGGCGGTGCGGATGATGTCGAGCGAGTTGGCCTTGCACTCCTCGCTCGTCGCGCCCCACGCGGTGATGCCGTGCCCGCCGAGGATCACGCCGATCGCCTGCGGGTTCGCCTGCTTGATCGCGGCGATGTCCAGGCCGAGCTGGAAGCCGGGGCGCCGCCACGGCACCCACGCGACCCGGTCGCCGAAGATCCGGCGGGTCAGCTCCTCGCCGTCGGCGGCGGTCGCGATCGCGATGCCGGAGTCGGGGTGCAGGTGGTCGACGTGCGCCGCCTCGACGAGCCCGTGCATCGCGGTGTCGATGGACGGCGCCGCGCCGCCCTTGCCGTGCAGGCAGTAGTCGAACGCGGCGACCATCTCGTCCTCGCGCTCGACGCCCGGGTACACGTCCACGAGCGCGCGCATCCGGTCGAGCCGCAGCACGGCGAGGCCCTTCTCGGTGAGCGTGCCGAGGTCGCCGCCGGAGCCCTTCACCCACATCAGCTCGACGTCGCGGGCCGTCACGGGGTCGGTGACGGTGCCCTTCGCCGAGGCGTTGCCGCCCGCGTAGTTGGTGTTGCGCGGGTCCGAGCCGAGGGTGTTGGCCCGTTCCAGCAGCTGCTCCACCTCGGGTGGAGTGGTCATCGGTGCTCTCTCCTTGTTCGGAATCGGCGGCTTGTCGGATTCGACGACGTGTCGGGGCCGGCGCCGGTCAGGCGCCCCAGCCGGCGGCCTGGCCGTCCTTGCGCTCCTCGACCACGCGCTCGAAGTAGCCGGACGCCAGGTACGCGGCGACCGGGTCCGGGTGCAGGCCCATCTCCTCGCGCAGCTCCGCCAGCAGCGGCCGCACGTCGGTGTTGTAGGCGTCCATGAACGCCGCGTTCGCCGCCAGCACGTCGCCGGACTCCTGCGCGGCGCGCAGCGCGTCGCCGTCCACCAGCAGCGCCTTCGCGGTCGCCTCCTGCACGTTCATCACCGAGCGGATCTGGCCGTGGATCTTCGGCTCGATGTTGTGGCACTGGTCGAGCATGAACGCCACGCCCGTCTCCGGGTCGTAGCCGCCGCCCCGCACCACCTCGTACATGATCCGGAACAGCTGGAACGGGTCGGCCGCGCCCACCATCAGGTCGTCGTCGGCGTAGAAGCGGGAGTTGAAGTCGAACCCGCCGAGCTTCCCCTCGCGCAGCAGGAACGCCACGATGAACTCGATGTTCGTGCCCGGCGCGTGGTGCCCGGTGTCCACCACGACCTGCGCCTTCGGGCCGAGCTTGAGGCAGTGCGCGTAGGACGCGCCCCAGTCCGGCAGGTCGGTCATGTAGAAGGCCGGCTCGAACAGCTTGTACTCCAGCAGGAACCGCTGGTCGTCGCCGAGCCGCTCGTAGACGGCCGCGAGCGCCTCCGCCATCCGGTCCTGCCGGGCGCGGATGTCGTCCTGGCCGGGGTAGTTCGTCCCGTCGGAGAACCACAGCTTCAGGTCCTTCGACCCGACCGCGTCCATGATGTCGACGCATTCGAGCAGGTGGTCGAGGGCCTTGCGGCGGACCTTCGGGTCGGGGTTGGTGACGCTGCCGAGCTTGTAGTCGTCGTCCTGGAACACGTTGGTGTTCACCGCGCCGATCCGGACGCCCCGCTCCTCGGCGTGCGCGGCCAGCGCCGCGTAGTCGTCCACCTTGTCCCACGGGATGTGGACGGCGACGCTCGGCGCGACACCGGTGAAGCGGTGCACCTGCGCGGCGTCGTCGATCTTCTCCTGCGGGGTGCGCGGCACCCCCTGCTGGGCGAAGACCTTGAACCGGGTCCCCGAGTTGCCGTACGCCCAGGAGGGAGTCTCGATCTGCTGGCGGCGCAGGGCGTCCTTCACCGCGCTGGTGTCGTTCACGGGTGCAACCTCACGTTTCTGCTGTCCGGGGCCGCCGCCGGGTGGGGGCGGCGGCCCTCAGTCGAGATGGAAGACCTCGGGGAGCGGCCGCATCCCCTCGTCGGGGCGGCCGTCGAGGTCCTCGAAGAACGGCGCCATCTCCGCCTGCCAGCGGGCGTTGACGTCGGTGCGGGCCATCGCCTCCTGCGCGGCCGCGAAGTCGTCGGTCTCCAGGTAGCCGACGAGCAGGCCGTCCTCGCGCAGGAACAGCGAGTAGTTGTGCCAGCCCGTCTCGCGCAGCGCGTCCCGCATCTCCGGCCAGACCGCCTGGTGGCGCTCCTTGTACTCCTCCAGGCGGTCCTGCCGGACCTTCAGCAGGAAGCAGACGCGCTTCGTGCCGTCAGACGTCATGCGGGATCAGAAGTGGTACTGGTCGATGTTCTTGGCGTCGAACACCGTCGGCGGGCCGAGGATGACCTCGCCGTTGGCGCCGATGGTGCGCTCGCCGAGCTTGCCGGCCTTGAACGTCTCGCCCTGCTTGCCGGTGATCTGCCCGGACGACAGCGCCGCCGCGGCGTAGGACGCGAGGTAGCCGAGGTTCTTCGGGTCCCACAGCTCGAACGACTTGACCGTGCCGTCCTTGATGAACTTGCGCATCTGGTCCGGCGTGCCGAGGCCGGTCAGCGTGACCTTGCCCTTGTACTTCGAGCCGTCGATGTAGCGGGCGGCGGCGGCGATGCCGACCGTGGTGGGCGAGATGATGCCCTTCAGGTTCGGGTACGCCTGCAGCAGGCCCTGCGTCTGCTGGAACGACTTCTGGTCGTCGTCGTCACCGTAGGCGATCTTGACGAGCTTCATGCCGGAGTACTCCGGCTTCTTCAGCTCGTCCTGCATGTACTTGATCCAGGTGTTCTGGTTGGTGGCGTTCGCGGTCGCGGACAGGATCGCGATGTCGCCCTTGCCGCCGATCTGGTCGGCCAGCAGCTTGACCTCGCTGCGGCCGATCTCCTCCGAGCTGGCCTGGTTGATGAACACGTTGCGGCACTCGGGCGCGGTGTCGGAGTCGTAGGCGACGACCTTGATCTTCTTGGCCATGGCCTGCTTGAGCGGGCCGCACACCGCGTTCTGGTCGTTGGCCGCGATGAGGATCGCGTCGTGCCGCTGCTGGATCAGCGTGTTGATGTAGGACACCTGCGAGGACGCCGACGCGTCGGACGGGCCGACCTCCTTGGCCGAGCCGCCGTACTCCTTGGCGGCCGCGATGCCGGCGTTGTCGACGATCGTCTCGTAGGGGTTGTTCACCTGCTTGGGCAGGAACGCGATCTTCAGGCCCTTCTTGAGGGGCGCGTTCGGGTCCGCCTTCTCGCCGCCCGCGGCGGCCTTGCTCCCGGAGTCGTCCGAGGAGTCCTTGGTGGTGCCGCCGCACGCGGCGAGGGAGAGGGCGAGTGCGCCCGCGGACGCGACGGCCACGAGGCGGCGCGGGGCGCGCAAACGAAGGGTCATCACGAGTGCCTTTCGGGATTCCAGGTCGTGCTCTGGGGTGGGTTTTCCGGATGCGGCGGGGGGCCGGGGGTTCATGGTGCGGCGGCGGGGACCGCGGGTCGCGCGCCCCGCCGCCGGCCTTGTGCCTCGCGCACCACGGCGATCAGCCGCGGGGTGAGGACGCTGATGATGAGGAGCAGCCCGGTGACGATCGACTGGACCTCGGTGGAGACGTCGTTGAGCATCAGCAGGTTGCGCAGCAGGCCGATGAGCAGCACCGCGGCGATGACGCCGCCGAGGGTGCCCTTGCCGCCGTCGAAGTCGATGCCGCCGAGCAGCACCGCCGCGATGACGGTGAGCTCCAGGCCGAGTCCGTTGTCGGCGCGGGCGCTGCCGTAGCGGAGCGTGTAGACGATGCCGGCGAACCCGGCGACGAGCCCGGACACCACGAAAAGGATCAGCTTGAGGCGCTTGACCCGGATGCCGGCGAAGTACGCCGCGTCCTCCTGCGAGCCGATCGCGAACAGCGACCGCCCGACGCCGGTGGCGTGCAGCACCACCGCGGTGATGACCGCCAGGACGGCGAACAGCGCGATCGGGTACGGGATCGGCGTGCCGGGGATCGACTCGGTCGCCATGTTCGTGTACTGGGTGGGGAACTCGGAGATGGCCCCGGTGCCGAGCACCACGTACGCGAGGCCCCGGTACAGGGTCATGGTGCCGATCGTCACCGCGAGCGACGGCAGCCCGAGCCGGGTGACGAGCAGCCCGTTGACGAGGCCGCAGACGACGCCGACGACCAGCACGATCGGGATGATCGTCTCGATCGCCATGCCGTTGTCCCACATCTTGCCGGTGAGGGCGCTGCACAGGCCGAGCACGGACGCGACCGACAGGTCGACCTGCCCGCACACCACCAGCAGCGTCATCGGCAGCGCGATCAGCGCGATCTCGCTGAGGTCGCCGAGCGCGAACGACAGGTTGTCGGTGTTGGCGAAGTCGGGCGAGAACCCGGCGCCGCCGGCGAAGACGATGACCAGCAGGGCGGTGACGGCGGTCTCCCACCGCAGCAGCCGGCCGAGGGCGAGGCCGCGCGGGGCGCTCTTCGTGTCAGTGGTCACGACACCTTTCCTTTCGGCGCCTCGTCCTTGGTCGTCCGCGCCGTCGCCTCGGCGGCCGGCGGCGGCGCTGAGGCGTCGCGGTGGACGCTGGACTCCAGCGACCGCTGCTTGAGCGCCTTGGTGACGCGCAGGGCCAGCAGCCGGTCCACGCTGATCGCCAGGAGCAGGAGGACGCCGGTGATGGCGTCCTGCCAGAACGAGTTGACCTTGAGCACCACCAGCACGCTGCCGATGGTGGTGAGCAGCAGCGCGCCGAGCGCCGCGCCGTACACGGTGCCGACGCCGCCGGTGATCGCGACGCCGCCGACGACGACGGCGCTGACGACCTTCAGCTCCCAGCCGTGCGCCGCGTCCGCGACGACGGTGCCGAACCGGGCCAGCCACAGCACCCCGGCGAGGCCGGCGAGGCCGCCGCTGACGAGGTAGGCGGTGAGGACGCGGCGGCGGATGGAGATGCCGGCGAGGCGCGCCGCCTCGGGGCTGGACCCGATCGCGTAGAACTCCCGCCCGGAGGAGTAGGAGCGCAGGTAGTAGCCCATCATCAGCATCACGACGACGGTGATCACGGGCAGGTACGGCACGCCGAGGACCGAGTCGTTGCCGAGCGACAGCACCGAGGACGGCAGGTCCGCGGCGCCGATCTGCTCGCCGTGCGCGATCTTGTAGTCGAGGCCCTGGATGACGTAGAGGGTGCCGAGCGTGACGACCAGGGCGGGCACCTTGCAGAAGCTGACGAGCAGGCCGTTGACGAGCCCGCAGGCGAGCCCGATCACGATGCCGAGCAGCACCACCAGCACCACGTTGCGGTCGCCGCCGGAGGCGAACTTGCCTGCGGTGAACGCGACGAGCCCGACGACGGAGCCGACCGACAGGTCGATGTTGCGGGTGACGACGACCATCGACTGGCCGACGGCGAGCAGCGCCAGGATGGAGGCGTTGAGGAAGATGTCCTTGACGCCCTGCCCGGACAGGAACCGGTGGTTGGCGAGCTCGGTGCCGATGACCAGCACGACGAGCGCGCCGAGGATGCTCAGCTCGCGGGCGCGCAGGACCAGTTCGACCAGCCGGCGCCCGCCGCCGGGCGGCCCGCCGGAGCCCGGCTTCGCCGGGGACTGGGTGAGCACGGTCATGGGTCAGGCCGCCTTTCCGGTTCCGGCGCGCCCGGTCGCGGCGGCCATCACGCTCTCCTCGGTCGCGTCCGCGCGGGCGATCTCGGCGGTGAGCCGGCCCTCGTGCATGACCAGGACGCGGTCGGCCATGCCGATCACCTCCGGCAGGTCGGAGGAGATCATCAGCACGGCGAGGTCCTGCGCGGCGAGCTCCGACAGCAGCCGGTGCACCTCGGCCTTGGTGCCGACGTCGATGCCGCGGGTCGGCTCGTCCACGATCAGGACGGTCGGCTCGGTGGCGAGCCACTTGGCGAGTACGACCTTCTGCTGGTTGCCGCCCGACAGGACGCCGACGGTGTCGCTGAGGCGGGCGTACTTGAGCTGGAGCCGCAGCGCCCAGTCGGCGGCGCGGCTGCGCTCCACCTTGCGGGAGATGAGCGGTCCGCGCGCGGTCTCCTTGCGCAGCGAGCGCAGCTGGGTGAGGCCCATGTTGCGCTCGATGGACATGTCCATCACCAGGCCCTGCTGGCGGCGGTCCTCGGGGACGAGCGCGAGCCCGGCCGACATCGCGGCGGTGGGGCTGCCGGGTGGCAGCTTCTTCCCCGCCACCTCGACGTCCCCGGCGTCCCAGCGGTCCACGCCGAAGATCGCGCGGGCGACCTCGCTGCGGCCGGCGCCGACCAGCCCGGCGAGCGCGACGATCTCGCCGCGCCGCACCTGGAAGGAGATGTCGGTGAAGGCGCCCTCGCGGGTCAGCCGGCTGACCTTCAGCGCGACCTCGCCGGGCGTCACGTCCTGCTTGGGGTAGAGCGCGTCGAGGTCGCGGCCGACCATCCGGCGGACGAGGTCGTCGGCGGTGAGGTCGGCGACCGGGTCGGTGCCGATGTAGGTGCCGTCGCGCAGCGTCGTGACCCGCTGGCAGATCTCGAAGATCTCCTCCAGCCGGTGCGAGATGAACAGGATCGCGCAGCCCTGCTCGCGCAGCGTGCGGGTCACGTTGAACAGCCGGGCGACCTCCTGGCCGGTGAGCGCCGCGGTCGGCTCGTCCATGATGAGCACCCGCGCGTCCCGGGAGATGGCCTTGGCGATCTCGACGACCTGCTGGTCGGCGATGGACAGGCCGCGGGCGGGCTGCTGCGGGTCCAGCGCGACGCCGAGCCGCTCGAACAGCTTGGCGGTCTCGGCGTGCACGGTGCGGCGGTCGATGCGGCCGAGCCCGGCGCGGGGCTGGCGGCCCATGAAGATGTTCTCCGCGACCGACAGGTCGGGGAACAGCGTCGGCTCCTGGTAGATGACGGCGACGCCGGCGGCCTGCGCGTCGGCGGGGCCGTTGAACGTCACCGGCTCGCCGTCGACGCGGACCTCGCCCGCGTCGGGGCGGTGTACGCCTGCGAACGTTTTTACGACGGTCGACTTGCCCGCGCCGTTCTCGCCGGCGAGCGCGTGCACCTCGCCGGCGTGCAGCTCGAGGGTGACGCCCTGCAGGGCCCGCACGGCGCCGAACGACTTACTCACGTTGACCAGTGCCAATGTCGGCGGCGTCGACCTGCCGGGTGCACTCATGGCCACCCTCCTCGCACGGGGAGTCTGTGACGGATGGATGAAAAACGTTTTAACGTGATGTTGCGGAGGACGCTAGATGTGAGCCGGAGCACCCGTCAAGAGGGAACATCGCCCGGGATCTCCCCGGACGCTGCGAAAACCCTTACGCCACCGGCGCCGGACGAGTTTGCGAAGTTCCTCCCGTCCGGGTGCGGACAGCGGCGTTTGGACCCGATCACTTCCGACAGCGGGGTTGACACGTTTTAATCCCATGACCCAAAGTGAGCGGCGGCACACCAGCGGAGCGACCGGGGGCACAGATTGAGCACAGACGACACCGGGCGCCCCCGGACGAGCACCGCGCCGGGCGGCAACGGCGGCAGCGGCAACGGCGGTCACGGCAACGGCGGCACCGTCGGGATCAAGCAGGTCGCGGCGCACGCCGGCGTCTCGCCCGGCACCGTGTCCAACGTGCTGAACCGGCCCGAGCGGGTCGCCGCCGCGACCCGCGCCCGCGTCGAGCAGGCCATCGTCGAGCTCGGGTTCGTCCGCAACGGGTCCGCCTCCACGCTGCGCGCGGGGCACTCCAGCACGATCGGGCTGATGGTGCTCGACCTCGCCAACCCGTTCTTCACCGACGTCGCCCGCGGCGTCGAGGACGTCGCCAGCGAGCGCGGCTACGCGGTGATCCTCTCCTCGTCCGGCGAGTCCGACGAGCGCGAGCAGCGCAACCTGCGGGTGCTCGCCGAGCAGCGGGTCCGCGGCGTGCTGCTGACCCCCGTCGGCGACGAGGGCGGCAACGCCGACCGGCTGCGCGACCGCGGCGTGCCCGTCGTCCTGCTGGACCATCCGACGCCCCGCGCGAACCAGTGCTCGGTCGCCGTCGACGACGTGGCGGGCGGCGAGCTGGCGGTGACGCACCTGCTGGAGGACGGCGCCCGCACGCTCGGGTTCGTCACGGGCCCGGCGGGCCTGCGGCAGTGCGCGGACCGGCGGCGCGGCGCGCTGCGGGCGCTGCGCGCCGCGGGCCTCGGCCGCGACGTGCTGCGCGAGGTGTCGGTCGGCGCGATGAACGCGCGCGCCGGGCAGGAGGCGGCGCGGCGGCTGCTGGAGTCCGGCGGCCCGCTGCCCGAGGCGATCTTCTGCGCCAACGACCTGCTCGCCCTCGGCGTGCTGCGGGTGCTGCTGCAGGCCGGCGTGAAGGTGCCGACTGACGTGGCGCTCATCGGGTACGACGACATCGAGTTCTCGGCGGCCGCCGCCGTCCCGCTCAGCTCGGTGCGGCAGCCCACCTACCAGCTCGGCCGGATCGCGACCGAGCTGCTGCTCGAGGAGTGCGACGAGTCGGGCGGGCACGCCCACCAGCAGGTCATGTTCCAGCCGGAGCTGGTGGTCCGCGAGTCCAGCCGGCCCGCCGCCGACGACCGGGAGAGCAACTCGGCATGAAGGTCGCACTGTTCCTGACGTGCGTGAACGACACGATGTACCCCGGGACCGGGCGCGCGATGGTGCGGCTGCTGCGGCGGCTCGGCCACGAGGTCGAGTTCCCCGAGGCGCAGACGTGCTGCGGGCAGATGCACCTCAACACCGGCTACCGCACGCAGGCGCTGCACATGGTGAAGGGCTTCGCGGAGACGTTCGAGCCCTACGACGCGGTCGTGACGCCGTCGGCGTCGTGCGGCGCGATGATCCGCGACTGGCACCCGAAGCTGGCGCCCCGCACCGCCGGCGTCGCGTCCCGCGTGTACGAGCTGTCGGAGTTCCTGGTGGACGTCCTCGGCGTCACCGACGTCGGCGCGTACTTCCCGCACCGCGTCACCTACCACCCGACCTGCCACTCGCTGCGGATGCTGCACGTCGGCGACCGGCCGCAGCGGCTGCTGCGCGAGGTCCGCGGCATCGACCTGGTCGACCTGCCGGACGCGCGGGAGTGCTGCGGGTTCGGCGGGACGTTCGCGCTGAAGAACTCCGAGGTGTCGGCCGCGATGTGCGCGGACAAGGTCACCGCCGTGCGGGAGACGAAGGCCGAGGTGCTGTGCGCCGCCGACAACTCGTGCCTGATGCACATCGGGGGCGCGCTGTCGCGCACCCGCGCGGGGGTGCGGACCGTCCACCTGGCCGAGATCCTCGCCTCCACCGAGGAGGAGCCCACACCATGAGCGCCGAAGCGATGCCGACCTATGTCGGGATGCCGTCGTTCCCGGACGCGGCGCGCCGCGCGGTGGCGGACACGCGGCTGCGCGGCAACCTCGCGCACGCCACCACCACGATCCGCGACAAGCGCGCCGCCGCCGTCGCGGAGCTGGACGACTGGCCCGCGCTGCGCGAGGCGGGCAAGCAGATCAAGGACCACGTCCTGGCGAACCTGGGCCACTACCTCCGGCAGCTGGAGGAGAAGGTCACCGAGGCGGGCGGGACGGTGCACTGGGCGCGCGACGCCGCCGAGGCGAACCGGATCGTCGCCGGCCTGGTGAAGGCGACCGGTGAGACCGAGGTCGTCAAGGTCAAGTCGATGGCCACGCAGGAGATCGGGCTGAACGAGGCGCTCGCCGAGCACGGCATCACCGCCTACGAGACCGACCTCGCGGAGCTGATCGTCCAGCTCGGGCACGACCGGCCGTCGCACATCCTCGTGCCGGCGATCCACCGGAACCGGTCCGACATCCGCGACATCTTCCTGCGCGAGATGGAGGACGTCCCCGACGGCCTCACCGACTCCCCCGCCGCGCTGGCGGAGGCGGCGCGCCGCCATCTGCGCGCCAAGTTCCTGTCGGCGAAGGTCGGGATCTCCGGCGTGAACTTCGCGGTCGCCGACACCGGCACGCTCGTCGTGCTGGAGTCGGAGGGCAACGGCCGGATGTGCCTGACCATGCCGGAGACGCTGATCTCGGTGATGGGCGTGGAGAAGATCGTGCCGAGCTGGCAGGACCTGGAGGTGTTCCTCCAGCTGCTCCCCCGCTCGTCGACCGCCGAGCGCATGAACCCCTACACGTCCGCGTGGACGGGCGTGCATCCCGGCGACGGCCCTCGGACGTTCCATCTGGTGCTGATCGACAACGGCCGCACCGACACGCTCGCCGACGAGGTGGGCCGGCAGGCGCTGCGCTGCATCCGCTGCTCGGCGTGCCTGAACGTGTGCCCGGTCTACCAGCGCGCCGGCGGCCACGCCTACGGCTCGCCGTACCCCGGCCCGATCGGCGCGATCCTGTCGCCGCAGATCAGGGGCATCGGGTCGGAGGTCGACGCGTCGCTGCCGTACGCGTCGTCGCTGTGCGGGGCGTGCTTCGAGGCGTGCCCGGTCGCCATCGACATCCCCGAGGTGCTGGTGCACCTGCGGGCCCGCGCGGTGGAAAAGGGCCCGCGCCATCCGTTGGAGCGGGTCGCGATGACGGCGGCCGGCTGGACGCTGCGCTCCCCCACCCGTCTCGCGCTCGCGCAGCGCGCCGCGTCCGCGAGCCGCCGGATCGTCGCGCCGCGCGGCCGGATCCGGCGGCTGCCCGGCCCGCTGAGCGCCTGGACCGAGACGCGGGACGCGCCCGCGCCGCCGCCCGAGTCGTTCCGCGCCTGGTGGAAGCGGACCGGCGGCGGCCGCACGGAAGGGAACGAGAAGTGAGCGCCCGGGAGGAGATCCTCGGCCGGATCGACCGGATCGTGCCGGCGCGCCCGGCCGCGGAGGTCGCCGCCGGGTACGCCGCGATCGACCGCGGCTACCTGCGCCGCCACCACGAGGACGGCGTCCTGGACCTGTTCGCCGAGCGGGTCGCCGACTACCGCGCGACGGTCCTGCGCGTGCCCGCGTCGGAGCTGGCCGCGACGGTCGCCGCGCGCCTCGCCGCCCGTCCGGGCGCCTACGGGGTCCCGGCCGACCTGCCCGAGGAGTGGACGTCGCAGGTGAGCGGCGACCTGGTCCGCGGCCCGGACGTCGCCGCGCTCGACGGGCTGGCGGGCGCGGTCACCGGCTGCGCCGCCGCGATCGCCGAGACCGGGACGATCGTCCTCGACCACGGGCCCGCGCAGGGCCCGCGCGCGCTGTCCCTCGTCCCCGACTACCACCTGATCGTCGTCCTCGCGGGGCAGGTGGCGCCGGACGTGCCGGAGGCGCTGGAGCGGCTCGACCCGCACCGCCCGCTGACGTTCGTGTCCGGGCCGTCCGCGACCAGCGACATCGAGCTGTCGCGCGTCGAGGGCGTGCACGGGCCCCGCACCCTGGAAGTCGTGATCTCAGAATGAGCGAAGCGAACCGGGGGGCGTGGGGGGTCGTCCCCCCACAGGAGACACGAATGACCGAGACCTTCGCCGCCGTGGACCTCGGCGCGTCCAGCGGGCGCGTCATGGCCGGACGGGTCGGGCCCGGCACACTGGAGCTGGCGGAGGTCCGGCGGTTCCCGAACCGACCGGTCCGCGTCAACGGCACCCTGCACTGGGACATCCTCGGCCTCTACGGCAACGTCCTCGACGGGCTGCGCGCCGCGCCCGCCGGCCTCGCGTCGATCGGCATCGACTCGTGGGCCGTCGACTACGGGCTCCTCGACGCGGACGGGACGCTGATCGGCAACCCCGTCCACTACCGCGACGCCCGCACCGACGGCGTCATGGACCGGATCCGCGCCGAGGTCGGCGACGACCTGCTGTACCAGACGTCCGGCCTGCAGTTCCTGCCGTTCAACACCCTCTACCAGCTCGCCGCCGACGACCTGTCGCGCGCCGCCACGCTGCTGATGGTCCCGGACCTGCTCGCGCACTGGCTGACCGGCGCGGTCGGCGCCGAGCGGACCAACGCGTCCACGACGGGCCTGCTCGACGTCCGCGACGGGACCTGGTCGCGCGACCTGCTCGCCCGCCTCGGCCTGCCCGCCGGCATCCTCCCGCCGATCCGCGAACCGGGCGAGGTGCTCGGGACGCTGCGCCCCGACGTGGCGGAGGAGACCGGCCACCCGGCGGCGCTGCCGGTGGTGGCGGTCGGGTCGCACGACACCGCGTCCGCCGTCGCCGCCGTGCCCGCGACCACCGACCGGTTCGCCTACATCTCCTGCGGGACGTGGTCGCTGGTCGGCGTCGAGCTGCGCGCGCCCGTGCTGACCGAGGCGAGCCGCAAGGCGAACTTCACCAACGAGGGCGGCGTGGACGGCACCGTCCGCTACCTGCGCAACGTCATGGGCCTGTGGCTGCTGCAGGAGTCGATGCGCGCGTGGGGCAACCCGGACCTGCCGGCCCTGCTCGCCGAGGCCGCGGACGTCCCCGGCCTGCGCAGCCTCATCGACCCCGACGACCCCGAGTTCCTGCCGCCGGGCGACATGCCCGCGCGGATCGCCGCGCACTGCCGCCGCCGCGGGTTCCCCGAGCCGGCGACGCGCGCCGAGACCGTCCGCTGCGTCATGGACAGCCTCGCGCTGGCGCACCGCGCGACGCTGCGGCAGGCGTCCCGGCTGTCCGGGCAGGAGATCGACGTGGTGCACCTGGTCGGCGGCGGCAGCCGCAACGAGCTGCTGTGCCGGCTGACCGCCGACGCGTCCGGGCTGCCGGTCGTGGCCGGCCCCGTCGAGGCGACCGCGCTCGGCAACGTCCTCACCCAGGCACGCGCGCACGGCCTCGCCGGCACGCTCGCCGAGTCCCGCGCGCTGGTCGCGGCCACCCAGCCCCTGCGCCGCTACGAGCCGTCCGGCGACGACGCCCGCTGGGCCGACGCCGCCGCCCGCCTCGACCTCGACGGTTGACCCGCGGCGCGTGAACGCGGTCCGGTCCCGGGGATGTCACGTTCCCGGGACGGTTTGCCTCCCCCTGGTTGACACACGGGGAGCGTCGGCGGTTGATAGCAGGGACGCGCGGGGCGTGTTGTCCCGCTCCTATTGACGATCGACCCGATAAGGTAAAACCCGCTTGAAGGACCGGGAACAACGACGACAAGCATGATCACGGCGTGTCGGCCGCCTGTCTCAGTTGGGGTGTGGACATGAGCGACGCCGGTGCTCCGCTGGTGGGGCGACGGGACGCGCTCGGCGCGCTGAACCGCGCCCTGGACGCGGCCGCCACGGGCTACGGCTTCCTCGCGCTGGTCGGCGAGCCCGGCGCCGGCAAGACCCGGCTGCTGAACGAGCTGGCCGACGGCGCGAACGCGCGCAAGCTGCCCTACCTGGCCGGACGCGCCGCCGAGTTCGAGCAGGAGATGCCGTTCGGCGCCGTCGTCGACGCGCTCGACGACCGGCTCGAGGACGACGTCCCCGACCTGCCGCCCGCCGCGCTGCGGCTGCTCGGCACCGTCTTCCCCGCGCTCGCCGACCGCGTCGCCGGCACCGGCGCCGGGCACGCCCGCGACGGGGCCGCCGACCCGGTCGCCCGCTACCAGCTGCACCGCAGCGTCCGGCACCTGCTGGAACGCCTCGCCGCGCCGTCCGGGCTCGTGCTGATCCTCGACGACCTGCACTGGGCCGACGACGCCACCATCGAGCTGATGGACCACCTCGTCCGGCACCCGCCGCGCGCGAACGTGCTGGTCGCGGTCGCCTACCGGCCCGCGCAGGCGTCGCCGCGGCTGGCGGCGCTCGCCGACGCGGCGGGCCTCGTCGGCACCCGCGTGCCGGTGGAGCCGCTGAACCGCGACGAGGTCGCCGAGTTCCTCGGCCCGGACGTCCCCCGCACCCGCTGCGAGCAGCTCTACAAGGCCAGCGGCGGCAACCCGTTCTACCTGGAGGCGCTGGCCCGGATGGGCCGCCACGACGACCGGCTCCTCGGCGACGACGGGATCGAGCGGCACGACTGGGAGCGGGGCGTGGCGAACCTGACCGAGGTGCCGCCCGCCGTCCGGACCGCCCTGCAGGTGGAGCTGAGCGCGCTGCCGCCCGAGGCGCTGCTGATGGCGCGCGGCGCCGCCGTCGCGGCGGACGTGTTCGAGCCGGAACTGGCGGCGGTCGCCGCGGAGATGGCGCAGGAGGACGCGCTCGCCGCGCTGGACGCGCTGACCGCGCACGACGTCGTCCGCCCGACCACCGGCGGCCGGTTCCGGTTCCGGCATCCGCTGGTGCGGCACGTCGCGTACGCCTCGACGGCGGCGGGCTGGCGGTTCGCGGCGCATTCGCGGGTGTCGGCGCGGCTCGCTGAGCTCGGCGCCCCGGCGGCGGTCCGCGCCCACCACGTGCTGCGCTCGGCGCGGTTCGGCGACCGCGAGGCGATCTGGACGCTGCTGGAGGCGGCCCGCGCCGTCGCGCTCCAGGCGCCCGGAACCGCGGCGTACTGGCTGGAGGCGGCGCTGCGCCTGATGCCCGACGGCACGGACCCGTCCGGCGCGTCCGCCGGCGGCGCGGCCGGTGACGGCGCCTACCCCGACCGGATCCAGCTGCTGGTGGAGCTGGCGCACGCGCAGGCGGTCAGCGGCCATGCCGAGGAGGGCCGCGAGACGGCCCGCACGCTGCTGAGCCTGCTGCCGCCCGACGACACCGTCCGGCGGGCCCGCACGGTGCAGCTGTGCGCGGTGATGGACCGGCAGCTCGGCCGCATCCACGAGGCCCGCGCCCTGGTGCTGGACGAGCTGCGCCGCATCACCGACCGGCAGACCCCCGAGGCGGTGCTGCTGCGGATCCGGCTGGTCGCCGACCGGATCCAGCGGATCGACACCCGCGGCTCGCACGCCGTCCTGGAGACCATCCCCGAGAGCGCGCCGCAGTGGGGGCCGGGGCTGGTCGCGGCGGTCGCGGCGATGCGGCCGATGGTGTCGTACGGGCGCGGCGAGGTGGCGGAGGCGATCGCCTACGCCGAGGCCGCCGACCAGCGGTTCTCCGCGGCGTCCGACGGCGACTTCGCCGACTGCCTGGACTACATGATCTGGCTGGTGTTCGCCGAGACGTTCCTCGGCCTGCACGAGACCGCGGCCCGGCACGCCGCGCGGCTGGTGTCGATCACCCGCGCGACGGGGCAGACGTTCATCCTCGGCTACATGCTGGCGGGGCAGTCCCGGGTCCTGATGATGCTGGGCCGGCTGGACGAGGCCGCGGCCGCCGCCGACGAGGCCACCGCCGTCGGCCGCGAGCTGCGCTCCCCCGAGGTCATGGCCTACGGGCTGATCCAGCAGTGCCTGACGGCGAGCTGGACCGGCGACCACGAGCGGGCGCTGCGCGCCGGCGAGGAGGCCGTCGCCTGCGACACCGGGTCCGGCGAGTGGTGGACGCACATGGCGCACGTGGCGCTCGCCACCGCGACGATCAACGCGGGCCGCACCGAAGAGGGCGCGGACGCCCTGATCGCGGCATGCGGGGACGGCACTCAGGGCCTCGACTTCAGCACGCTGGTGATGTGCGCCGAGCAGCTGGCCTGCGCGCGCGCCGCCCTCGGGGACGGCGCGGGCGCCGCCGGCTGGGCCGACATCGCCGAGGCCATCGCGCACCCCGCGCTGACCGGCGACACCGGCCTGGCGCGGCTGGCGCGCGCGCACGCCGTCCGGCTGGACGAACCGT
>NZ_WBMR01000007.1 GCF_008923365.1 Actinomadura montaniterrae | reverse complement strand
GCCGCCCGGTGCCGGCGCGCCGCCCACGACCTGCGCCGCGGGCGTGCCCGCCCCGCGCCGTCCTGGGCCGCCGCGTTCCACCGTCCGCTGCCCCGGCGCGTGGACGGGTCACCGGTCGCCACCTACCGCTGAGCCGCCGCCGGGCCGCCCCGCGACAGCAGCAGGGCGATCACCAGCGCGAGCGCGAGCAGCACCGCGCCCGCGGCGAAGCCGATCCGGTACCCGTGCGTCAGCGCGGCCGGCCCGCCCGCCGCTCCGGCGTGCCGGGTCCCGGCCGCGGCCAGCGCCGCCATGCCAGCGAGCCCCAGCGCCCCGCCGACCTGCTGCGCGGTGCCGATCACCCCGGAGCGGACCCCGGAGTCGGTGGCGGACGCGCCCGCCATGGCGAGCGCGGTGGCCGCCGGCAGGACCAGGCCCGCCGAGACGCCGAGCGCCAGCATCGCGGGCAGCACGTCCACCGCGTAGGTGCCCGACGCCGGTGCCCGGGCCAGCCAGCCGAACGCCAGGATCCCGGCGGCGAGCCCCGCCGGCAGGACGCGGCCGACCCCGAAGCGGACGATCAGCGGCTCCGCGAGCGCCAGCGAGGTCGCCCCGATCACGGCCGACGCCAGCAGGTAGGCGAGCCCGGTCTCCAGCGGGTCGAGGCCGAGCACCTCCTGCAGGTACAGCGTGACCAGGTACTGGAAGCCGAACATCGCGCCGACGAACAGCGCCTGCAGCGCGTTCCCTCCCGTCCAGGCCCGGGAGCGGAAGACCGCCAGGTCCAGCAGCGGGGCCGCGGCCCGCCGCTGGCGGAGCACGAAGCCCGCGAGCAGGGCGAGCCCCGCCGCGGCCGGCAGCGCGGTGACCTCCGCTCCGGAGCCGCCGGGCCCGAGGGAGCCGATCGCGAAGACCAGGAGCATCAGCCCGGCGGTGACCAGCGCCGCGCCGAGCAGGTCGGCGCCCGCCGCCCAGCCGATGCCGCGGTCCGGGCGCAGCGTGCGGCGGCCGAAGAGCAGCAGCAGCGCGCCGATGGGCACGTTGACCAGGAACATCCACGGCCACCCGAGCAGCTCGGTGAGCAGCCCGCCGCCGAGCGCGCCGACCGACCCGCCGCCCGCCGCGACGAACGCGATCACCGTGATGGCCCGGACCCGCTCCCGGCCCTCGGGGAACAGCACCACCGCCATGCCGGTGATCACCGAGCCCGCCATCGCGCATCCCACGCCCTGCACGAACCGCGCGACCACCAGCGCCGTCGCGCCGCCGGCCGCGCCGCACGCCGCCGAGGCCGCCGTGAACACCGCGATGCCGCCGAGGAAGACCCGCCGCCGCCCGAGCAGGTCGCCGAGCCGGCCGCACAGCAGCAGGAGCCCGCCGAAGGCGACCAGGTACCCGTTGACGACCCAGGACAGCTGCGCGCCGGCGAGGCCGAGGTCGGCGCGGATCCGCGGCAGCGCCACCGCCACCCCCGTCCCGTCGACGATCAGCATCAGCTGCCCGGTGGCGAGCACAGCCAGGGCGGGCCACGGGGAGCGCCCGGCCCGTACCGCGGTCTCCGCGACGTCCATCCCGCCTCCATTCTTTTGCCGTGATCGTGCCACCCGGCGCCCCATTCGAAAAGAAGGAACATCGATGTAACCACGGGAAGGAAAAGTGCCTTCTTCCGCCCTTCTCGGAGAGTGGTGAAGGATGGACTCGACCCGAGGCACAGGGAGTGGAAGAAATGACGAAGATCGCCATTATCGTGGGCAGCACGCGGCCGGGCAGGATCGGGCGCCCGGTGGCCGAGTGGGTGCACAAGGTCGCGGCCAAGCGCACCGAGGCCGAGTACGAGATCGTCGACCTCGCCGAGCAGGGCCTGCCGCTCTACGACGAGCAGATCCCCGCGGCCGTCGGCCAGTACGCCGGCGAGCACACCAAGCGCTGGGCCGGGATCGTCGCCGGGTACGACGGGTTCCTCGTCATCACGCCGGAGTACAACCACGCGCCGCCCGCCGCGCTGAAGAACGCGTTCGACTTCGTGCACGCCGAGTGGGCGAACAAGGCGGTCGGCTTCGTCGGTTACGGCGCCGTCGGCGCCGCCCGGGCCGTGGAGCAGCTGCGGCTCGTCGCGACGGAGCTGAGCGTGGCGTCGGTGGCCGCGCAGGTCACCCTGCTCATCCCGGGCGACTTCCCGAACTACCCCGAGTTCGCCCCGCAGGAGTTCCGCGAGGCCGAGCTGGAGCGCGTGCTGAACCAGCTGGAGTCCTGGTCGAAGGCGCTGGCCACCGTCCGGCAGTGACCCCCGCGCGGCCCGGACGTCACGTCGCGGGCTCCGGCGGGAACGCGATGACCTTGTGCGGGACGATGCGGACGACCACCCGCGAGACGTCGTCCACGTCGTGGACCTCGTCGAGGTACTTCAGCGTGAGCTCGTCGGCCAGCTCCTTGCCGCCGCCCTCCAGGACCTTCGCGGTGCCGCGGATCTCGATCGAGGTGACCGGGTTCTCGATGTCGAACACCGAGAGGTTGACCCGCGGGTCGCGGGAGATGTTGCGCTCGGTGCGGCGGCCGGCGTGCGTCACGAACAGCAGGGAGTCGTCCTCGTCGCGCTTGATGAGCACGATGGAGGAATGCGGGCTCCCGTCCTCGTTCACGGTGGCGACCACGGGGAAATTCTTGTTGTCGACGAATGCCCGGGTCTTCTCATCGAGTTTCTCAGCCATGCGGCAAAGGTATATTCGGGAACGGTCCCCGGGCTCCCCTGATCACCCCCCTATTCGTCCGGTCCGGGAGGGGCGGCGTCCAGCCACCGGCCGATGACCGCCGCGCCGGCCGCGCCGTCCACGTCCGCGAGTTTCCGCGCGACGAGGAGGCGGGCGCCGGCGGAGGTCTGGCAGCGGAACGGCGGATCAGCGGACGCCAGCAGATCGGCGATCGCGGACGCGACCTCGGCCGCCGTCTGTACGGCGGGCAGCCCCGGCAGCGCGCCCTGCCCCGCTGCCGCGTTGTCGACGTACTGCCGCAGGATCCGTTCGTACGGACCGGCCCCGGCGAAGACGCGGGCCCAGTCCGTCTTCCGGACGGCGTCCGTGTCGATCGGCCCCGGCTCCACGACCGACACCGCGACCCCGACGCGCCGCGCCACGGGCGCGAAGCCTTCGAGGATCCCTTCGAGCGCGAACTTCGACCCGGCGTAGGCCTCCTGGAACGGCAGCCCGAGCACGCCCGCGACGCTGCCGACCGCGATGAACCGGCCGCCGGCCGCGCGCAGGTGCGGGAGCCCGCTCTTGAGCAGCTTGACCGGGCCGAACACGTTCACCTCGAACATCCGGCGGTAGCTCGCGAGGTCCTCGTTCTCGAACGTGTCGACGCCGGTGACGCCCGCGTTGCTGACGACGGCGTGGAGGCCGCCGTGGCGGGCCGCGACGCCGTCCACGAACGGCGCGATCGCGGCCTCGTCGGTGACGTCGAGTTCCGCGACGTGGATCTCGGCGCCGGACCGGGCGGTCAGCGCGGTGAGGCCCGCGGCGCGGTCGAGGGAGTGGACGGCCGCCACGACCCGGTGGCCGCGCTCGGCGAGCGCGACGGCCGTGCTCGCCCCGACCCCCGACCCGGCGCCGGTGACGATCACCGCTCCGGCGGGCGGCCGCGCGGTCACGACGCCGCCTCCCGCGCCGGGACGCCGAGACGGGCCTCGATGACGTCCGCCGCGCGCCGCGCGCCCCCGGCGGCCCGGGCGTGCGCCTGGAGCTCCAGCATCCGCCGGACCACCGCGGCGTCCGACGCGACCGCGGTCGCCTCGGCGACGAGCCGGTCCGCGTCCAGCTCGGACGGGTCGATGACGCGGCCCGCGCCCAGCTCCACGGTCCGGTCGGCGTAGGGGAGGAAGTCGGGGGCCGGGGGGACGATGACGACCGGTGTCGCGGTGTACCAGGCCTCGACCAGCGAGCCGCTGCCGCCGTGGGTCACGAACACGTCCGCGTGCTCGAGGACGCTGACGTTGGACACCCAGCGGTGGACCTCCACGTTCGGCGCGAGACCGGCGAGCCGCTCGACGTCGGCGTCATCGAGGCCGTCTCCCACGCTCACGACGACATGCCACGTCGTTCCGGCGAACGCGCGGGCCACCGTCTCGAAGAATCCGGCGTCGCCGTTGCGGACGCTGCCCAGGGACACCAGCGCCACGCGGGTGGCGCCCGCCGGCGGGGTCCAGGCGCCGAGGAAGTCGCGCTTCTCGACGCTCGGCCCGACGAAAACGACCTGCTCGGGATCGAAGGTCTCGTGCTCGGGCTGCATGCGGGGCGGGACGAACGAGATCGTCAGCTCCCGGACCCGCCGCGTGCTCCACAGGAAGTCCTCCAGCCGGTCGCCGAGCCCGAACCCGGCGAGCGCCTCGGCGATCTCCTCGACCGGGTCCGCCAGCCGGTGACCGGGCGCGAGGCGCTCCATGTGGTCGAAGTAGGAGTAGTGCTCGTTCGACACGACGCTCGGCGTCAGCAGGACGGGCGGCAGCCCCCACAGGGCGGACAGGAGGCGTCCCGCCTGGAAGGCCGCCTCGTCGTAGGCGACGGCGTCGGGGCGCTCGCCGCCGAAGTGCTCGCGCGCGGCGCGCAGGATCTCCAGGTTCTCGCGGAAGAACGCGCGGGTGGCCGCGGCCGGGTCGTCCTCGGCCAGGCTCGCCAGCGGGTTCAGGGAGGGATAGGTGACGACCTCGGCTCCGAAGCGCCGCACCCGGTCGGCGGGGCCCCCGGCCACCACGTAGGTGATCCGGTGCCCGCGCCGGACCAGCCGGTCGACGAGGTCGAGCTTCGGCAGCACGTGCCCGTTGGACGGGATGTCGAGGACGAGGAGGTGCAGGGTCATGGCGATGCTCCGATCCGCCGCCGCGCGGCACGTCAGGGAGGAGAGGCACGTCAGGGGGAGAGTCCGTACACGTCCCGCGCGGCGGCCTCCGACACCAGGCCGTCGCGGACGTCCGCGAGGACGGCTTCGCGCGACCGCTCCCGGGGATCGCCGTAGCCGCCGCCACCGGAGGTGTGGATCTCGATGACGTCGCCGCGCTCCAGCACGAGCGTGCTGTTGGTGCGCGGCACCGTGACCCGCCCGTCGCGGTGCCGCACGACGCCGCGGTTCGCCGGAGCGGGCAGGCCGCCCGCGAGGCCGTACGGCACCGTCTGCTCCAGCGCGCCCGAGCCGATGCAGACGACGCGGACGCCGTCCTGGTCGATGCGCCACCGCGAGAACCCGCCGAGCCCGCCGCGCCACCGTCCCGCGCCCGCCGAGTCGGTCGCGAAGCCCTGGTGCAGGATGGTCGCGGGCGCGGCGAGCTCGTGCAGCTCGACGTCCACCTCGCGGCCGCCGCCCATGGCGACCGGCGGCCCGATCGCGTCCCATCCGTCGAACCCGAGCACGGCCCCGGAGCCGCCCTTGAGCGCGCCGGTGGCGCCGAACGGCCGGCCGGTCCGCTCGTCGATCCCGACGGCGGCGAACGCGTACCCCCGGCACCAGCCCGCGTGGGTGAGCGCCGGGTCGGCCTGGGCGAGGGCCAGCCACACCGCTTCCACGATCGCCTCGCAGGCGGTGATCGTGCACAGCGTGGTCGCGGCGGGCTCGACCGCGTGCGCGATCGTACCGGGGCGGGTCAGCACGTCGATCGCCGAGAGGGCGCCGCTGGTGCGGCGCTGCGCGGGGTCGGTCACCGCGAACAGCGCGACGAGCGCCGAGGCGACGGTGTTGGCGCGGGTCGAGTTCGCGTACCCGGTCACCTGCGGGTCGGACCCGGTGAAGTCGAAGACGGCGCGCTCGCCCGCCACGGTGAGCCGCAGCCGCACCGCGATCGGCTCGCGGTGGTGCTCGCCGCCGTCGTCGAGGTGCCGGACGGCCTCGTACACCCCGTCCGGCCAGCGGACGATCTCCGACCGCATGTGCCGGGCCGCGGCCGCGAGCTGGAACCGCACGGCCTCCAGCACCGGTTCGACGCCGAACGCGTCGAGCATCGCGACCAGCTCGCGCTCGCCGAGCGCGGCCGCCCCGATCTGGCAGTGCAGGTCGCCCTCGACCGCGTCGCGGAGCCGGAGGTTCAGCAGGATCAGGTCCCAGACGTCGTCCTGCCGGACGCCGCGCCGGTACAGCCGGACGGGCGGGATCCGGAGCGCGTCCTCGTAGCAGTCGCGGGCGCCGGGGTTGTAGCCGAGTTCCCCGCCGCTGCCGCCGACGTCGGCGTGGTGGCCCTTGGTCGCGGTCCAGAAGCGGAGCACGCCGCGGTGGAAGACCGGTTTGAGGACGGTCACGTCAGGCGGATGGTTGTTGCCGTGGTACGGGTCGTTGAGCACGAAGACGTCGCCTTCGCCGACGTCGCCGGCGAACTTGGCGAGGACGCCCTCGTAGGCGCTGGGCAGCGACCCGGCGAGGACCGGGATGAAGTCCTTGGTGGCGATCCACGCGCCGCCGGCGTCGAAGATCCCGGTCACGAAGTCGCGGCTCTGGAACGCCGCGGACCGGCAGGACCGCAGCATCGCGTCGGCCATCCGCGCGGCGATGGCGTGCAGCCGGTTGTCGACCACCGAGGCCAGGATCGCCGCCGTCACCGGACCGCCTCCTTCACGCCGCGCAGCGCGGCCAGCACCTCGGCCCGTTCGCGGCCGGCCGCGAACATCAGGGTCGTTCCGCCTGCGGTGACCTCGTACGCGAACCCGGGCGGGACCACGATGGTCGTGCCCGAGCCCGCCAGCAGCGCGGGCCCGTCCTGGCGTTCGTCCACCGGGACCGCCTCCAGGCTCCGGACGGGCACCTCCTGGAAGGCGCCGTCGAACCAGGCCCGCTGCGTCCCGTCCCCGCCCGGCCGTGCGCGGGCGGCAACCGGAACGCCCGTGGACGGGGGCGAGGGGGTGGGCGCGCGCGCTTCCAGCCGGAGGTTCACCAGTTCCGCAGGCGCTTCCGGTTGCGCGAAGCCGTACAGCCGTTCGTGGCTCTCGTGGAAGGCGGCCATGAGCCCGTCCAGCGCCGCGGCGCCGTCGCGGGTTCCAGGCGGGAACGCCACCGTGACCTCGTGGACCTGGCCGACGTACCGGACGTCGGCCAGCCGGGTGAACCGGAGGTCCGCCGGCGCCGGCCCGCCGGCCGCCGAATCCGCCTTCGCGCGGTCCTCCAGCCCGGCGAACGCGGCGGCGACCTCGTCCGGGCCGGCTCCGGTGGCGCGCGGGTCGCGCCCGCGCCCGAGCAGCGTGTGCACGTAGTAGCGGACCAGGTCGGCGCGGAGCATGCCGCGGGCGCACAGCACCGACGCTCCCGCCGGCACCACGACCAGCGGGATCCCCAGGTCGCGGGCCAACTGCACGGCGTGTACGGGCCCGGCGCCGCCGGCCGCGACGAGCGCGAGCCGGCGCGGGTCCAGCCCGTGCCGGGCGATCACCAGCCGCAGGCCGTCGGCCATCTCCGCGTCGACCGCGCGGCGGACGCCCGCCGCCGTCTCGACCGTCCCGAGCCCGAGGCGCCGCCCCAGGTCCCCGATCGCGCGGCGCGCCAGGTCCGCCGACGGTTCGAGGCCGTCCCCGAACCCGCCCGCGAGATGCCCGAGGAGCAGGTCGGCGTCGGTGACCGTCGCGTCCCGGCCGCCGCGCCCGTAGCAGGCCGGGCCGGGGTCGGCACCGGCGCTCGCCGGGCCGACGCGCAGCAGGCCGCCGGGGGTCGTCCAGCCCACCGAGCCCCCGCCCGCGCCGATCGTGGCGATGTCGAGCATCGGTACCGAGACGGGGTGGCCCGCCGGTTCGGCCCGCGTGGTGATCCCGGTGGCGCCGTCCGACGACAGGCTGACCTCGAAGCTCGTGCCGCCCATGTCGATCGTCAGGGCCTCGGGCACGCCGAACTCGGCGACGACGCGCGCCACGGCGGCGGGCGCGCCCGCCGGTCCCGACAGGAGCGTGTCCACGGCGCGCTCGGCAGCGCGGTCCAGATCCACGACCCCGCCGTTGGACTGGACGATCAGCACCCGCCCGGTGTGGCCGAGGTCCGCCAGGCGCCGTGCCAGCCGGTCCAGGTGGTCGCGCAGCACCGGGCCGACGTAGGCGTTCAGCACCGCCGTCGAGGTGCGTTCGTACAGCCGGACCTCGGGCGCCACCCGCGACGACACCGACAGGAACGTCCCGGGCAGCTCCGCAGCGAGGATCCCGGCCGCCCGCCGCTCGTGCGCGTCGTTGAGGTAGGAGAAGGCGAAGGCGACGGCGACCGCCTCGACGCCGGCCTCCCGGAACCGCCGCGCCGCCCGCCGCACGCCCTCCTCGTCCAGCGGCACCGTCACCTCGCCGGTGCGGTCCACCCGCTCCCGGACGGTCTCGATGAGGTGGCGGGGCACGAGCGGCGCGGGCGGCGCCGACCGCGAGTCGAACTGCTCGGCACGCGCTCCCTGCCGCGCGAGCAGGACGTCGCGCAGGCCCTCGGTCGCCAGCAGCCCGGTCCGCGCGCCGGTGCCGGTGACCAGCGCGTTGGTGGTGATGGTGGTGCCGTGGACGATGACGCCGGTGCGGGCGAGCAGCCCGGCGAGCGGCAGCTCCGCCTTCTCCGCCAGCCCTTCGAGGCCCGCGACGACCCCGTCCGCCGGCTCGTCCGGCGTGGAGCCGGTCTTGTGGTCCAGCTCCACGCCGTCCGGGCCGAGCAGCGCCAGGTCGGTGAACGTGCCCCCGACGTCCACGGCGATGCGGTAGGTCACGACAGCCAGACGTCCTGCAGGGTGGGCAGCCGGGAGTCGGCGTCGAGGGCGAAGCCGTGCACCTTCTTGCCGACCGCGACCACGGCGGTGTCCTCCACCAGCGGCGTGTACAGCCCCTGGGAGATGATGCGCTGCTGGGCGTCGGCCAGGATCTTGGCGCGGGCGGCCTCGTCGGTGGTGGTCGCCTGCTTCGCCAGGAGCGGCTGCAGCGGGGCGTCCTGGACGTTGTAGAAGTTCGGCGGCGCGGTGCTGAACGTGCCGAGCAGGCTGACCCCGGCGTCCAGGCCGCCGGCGACGCCGGACAGGAAGAGGTCCCACTTGTGCGCCTTCAGCGCCTCCACCGACTGGGCCGCGGTCGCGAGCTGCGGTTTCAGCTCCACGCCGATCTTCTTGTACTGGGCGGTGACGAGCTCGACGAGCGGCTGGTCCCACGGGTTGCCGCGGTCGAGCCAGCCGAGGGACAGGGTGAGGCGCTTGCCTCCCTTGGCCCGGATGCCGTCACCGCCGGGCACCCAGCCGGCCTTGTCCAGGAGCGCCGCCGCGGCCTTCTGGTCCGGCTTGAGGAGCGCGCTCTCGTCGGCGTGGCCGACGACCGCGCCGGTGACGACGCTGTTGGGCACGCCCCATTCGGGGGTGAGCAGCGTGTCGCGGATCTGCCCGGTGTCGACGGCCTTTACCAGCGCCTGCCGGACGGCCGCGTCGTCCAGCGGCGCGCGGTCGGCTCCGGTCACTACCAGGCCCTCGGCGAGCCGTGGGTTGCGCTGCGCGACGATGGAGAACCCGGCCTTGCGGACCGGCGCGATGTCGGAGGGGTTGAGCGCGCCGGCGAGCTGCACCTGGCCGGTCTTCAGCGCGCCGGTGCGGACGCTCGGTTCGGTGATCACCTTGTAGACGACCTTGTCTAGGTAGGCGTCCCCGTCGTGCTTGGCGGTCTGCGGGCCCCAGGCGTAGCCCTTGCGCTTCGTGAGCACCACCTGGCTGTTCCGCGTGTACGACTGGAGCACGAACGGCCCCGTCCCGATGATCTTGTCGAAGCGGTCGGCGACCGGCAGCGCGAGCGTCTTCGGGGCGAGGATGCCGAAGGCGGTGCCCGCCGCCCAGAGCGGCCACGTCGGGTACGGCTTGGCGAAGTGCTGGACGACCGTGTGGTCGTCGGGCGCGTCGGTGCCCTTGTAGCCGCCCTGCTCCAGCAGCGAGACGGACGTGGAGCCCGCGGCCTTGGCCTTGTTGGCGATGACGTCGTCGAAGTTGTCCTTGACGATCTTCGCGGTCAGCGGCGTGCCGTCGGAGAAGGTGACACCGCTGCGCAGCTTGAAGGTGAACTCGGTGGCGTCGGCGTTGGCCTTGAAGGACTCGGCGAGCCAGGGGACGGGCTTCTTGGTGGCCGGGTCGAGCGCGAGCAGCGAGTCGACGATGGGGCGCGAGACCTCCCGGACGAGCGGCGTGACGGCGCGCGGGTCGATGCTGACCGGGTCGCCGGCGAGCGCGACGGTGAGGGTGCCGCCCGCCTTCGGAGGACCGTCCGCCTTGGAGCCCCCGTCCGACGAGCCGCCGCCGCACGCGGCCAGCAGCAGCGCCGCGGCCGCGGCGGCCGGCGTTATCTTGAATATTCCGACCGTTTTTATCTGGAACACGGTCCGGGTTCTCCTTGTCGTGATGGCCGGCCGCGTCAGCGGCGGCCGGGGATGGCGTCGAGCAACTCCCGCGTGTGGCCGTGCCGTGCCGCGGCGAAGATCTCCTCGGTGGGGCCGGACTCGACGAGCCGGCCCCGGTGCAGCACGCCCACCTCGTCCGCGATGTGCCGGACCACCGCCAGATCGTGGGAGATGAACAGGTAGCTCACCCCGAGCCCGGCCTGGAGCGCCGCGAGCAGGTCGAGGATCTGGGCCTGCACGGAGACGTCCAGCGCGGACACCGGTTCGTCGCACACGACGAGCTCGGGGTTGAGCACGAGCGCCCGCGCGATCGCGACGCGCTGGCGCTGCCCGCCGGACAGCTCGGCCGGCCGGCGTCCCAGCACCGAGGCCGGCAGCGCGACGAGATCCACCAGCTCCCTGGCGCGGGCGCGGCGCTGCGCCCGCGAGCCCAGCCCGAACGACGTCAGCGGGTCGGTGACGATCTGCTCGACCGACCGCCGCGGGTCCAGCGACGCGAACGGGTTCTGCTGGACGATCTGCATCCGGCGCCGCAGCAGGCGCTGCGCGGCGCCCCGCGTCCCGGTGATGTCCTCCTCGCCGAGGAGCACGCGCCCGCCGGTCGGGTCGGCCAGCCGGAGGATCAGCCGCGCCGTGGTGGACTTTCCCGATCCCGACTCGCCGACCAGCCCGTAGGTCCGCCCCCGGGGGATCGTGAAGCTCACGCCGTCGACGGCCCGGATCGCGGTGGCGCGGCCGGCGGCGCGGGGCAGCCGGAACTCCTTGACCAGCTCCTCGACACGCAGAACGGGCACGTCCGGCCCGCCGCCCGTCTCCGGTGGGCGGGCGGGGCGCGGCTCGGCGAACGGGTCGCCGGGAGCGCCACCGGGGACCGCGGTCAGCCGTACCCGGTGCGGGCGCGGTGTCTTGGCGAGGCCGGGCGCGGCGTCGATCAGGGACCGGGTGTAGGGGTCGCGGGGGTCCGACAGCACCTCGCCGGCCGTGCCCTGCTCCACGATCGCGCCGGAGCGCATCACCAGGACGCGGTCGGCGCGCTCGGCCGCGACGCCGAGGTCGTGGGTGATCAGCAGCAGGCCGGTGCCCGACTCGCGGACCAGCGCGCCGATGTGGTCGAGGATGCGGCGCTGCACCGTGACGTCGAGCGCGCTCGTCGGCTCGTCGGCCACGATGAGCCGGGGGCGCGCCGCGATGGCGATCGCGATGAGGGCGCGCTGCCGCATGCCGCCGGACAGCTGCGACGGGTACTGCCGCGCCTGGACCGCGGGGTCGGGGAGCCCGGCGTCGGCGAGCAGCTCCAGCGTGCGGGCGCGGGCGGTGCGCCGGTCCGCGCCTCCCGACAGCCGCAGCGCCTCGGCGACCTGCGCGCCGATCCGCTGCACCGGGTTCAGCGAGGTGCCGGGGTCCTGCGGGATGAGCGCGATCTCCCGGCCGCGCACCTCGCGCCAGCGGCGTTCGGGCAGTCCAGCGAGGTCACGGCCGTCGAAGCCGATGCGCCCGCGGATGACGCGGGCCGACTTCGGGAGCAGGCCGAGCAGCGCGTAGGCCGTGGTGGACTTGCCCGACCCGGACTCGCCGACGATCGCGACCGTCTCGCCCTCCCCCACCGCGAAGCTCGCCGCCTCGACCGCGCGGACGGGTCCGCGGCGCGCGCGGTAGTGGACCGCCAGGTCCTCGACCTCCAGGAGACGCGGGCTCATCGTCGTTCCGTCCTTTCACCGTCGAAGGCGCGCGACACCCGGTTGGCGGCCAGGACGGTCAGCGCGACGACCGTCCCCGGCAGGATGGACAGCCACCAGGCGCTGCCGAGGAAGTCGCGCCCGGAGGAGACGAGCGAGCCCCATTCCGGCGTCGGCGGCTGGGCGCCGAACCCCAGGAAGCTGAGCGTGGTCACGCCGAGGATCGCCTCGCCGAACAGCAGCAGGGTGAGCACCCACACCGGGCCCATCGAGTTCGGCAGCACGTGGCGGAGGATGACGCGCGTCCACCGCGCCCCGCCGGTCCGGGCGGCCTCCACGAACCCGCTCTCGGAGACGCGCAGCACCTCGGCGCGCATCACCCGCGCGGTGCCGGCGACGGCGGCCACGCCGATGGCGATCCCGACGTCGACCGTGTCGCCCCTGCCGAGCACCGAGACCAGCATCAGCGCCAGCAGCAGCCCGGGGATCGCGAGCAGCACGTCGACCAGGCGCATGATCACCAGGTCGGCCGCGCCGCGCAGGAACCCGGCCAGCAGGCCGAGGACCGTGCCCGCGCCGAGGCCGATCGCCGTGGCGAGCGCCGCCGCCGGCAGCGTCCGGCCGGTCCCGTGGACGGTCTCGGCGAACAGGTCGCGGCCGAGCCGGTCGGTGCCGAACGGATGGCCCGGCGAGGGTGCGTGCAGGTGCGCGGCGGTGTCGACGGCCAGCGGGTCGCCGGGGGCGAGCAGCGCCGGCGCGACGGCCGCGACCACGACGAGGCCGACCCAGAGGAGAGCCAGGGCGAGGCCGGGGTCGCGCAGCAGGTGCGCCAGCGAGCGCAGCAGGGCGCCCACGGTCCGCGGCGCGGGACCCGGCTCCGGGAACCGCTCGCCGGCCGGCAGCGCGACGTCGGTGACCGACATCCCGCTCACCCCCGCCCCGCGAGTCCGGGCAGGGCGAAGCGCCCGGCGGGGCGCCGCGCGACCGCGAGCCGCGGATCGAGGACCTGGTAGAGCAGGTCGACAGCGAGGTTGACGGTGACGAACACCAGCGCGCCCAGCAGCACCACGCCCTGCACGACGGGCAGGTCCTCGGCGGCCACCGCGCCCTGGGTGACCTGGCCGAGGCCGTTGCGGGAGAACACCGCCTCGACCACGATCGCGCCGGTGAGCAGCCCGCCGACGAGCAGCCCCGCGAGCGTCAGGGCGGGCAGCGCGGCGTTGCGCAGCACGTGCCGGACGTTCACCCGCAGCGGCCCCGCGCCCTTGGCGCGGGCGACGGCCACGTAGTCCTTGCCGAGCTCGTCGCCCATGCTCTTCGCCAGCACCTGCCCGATGAGCGCAGCGGGCTGGACGGCGATGGTGACGGCGGGCAGCACCAGCCCGCGCAGGCCGCCCTCCCCGATGGCGGGGAAGACGTTCCAGGTGAAGGAGAGCCACTGCAGCAGGAGCAGCCCGATGACGAAGGCCGGGATCGCGACGCCGAGGGGCGGCAGGCTCAGCAGCGTCCGCCGGAGGCGGCGGGAGCCGGTCACGGTCGCCAGCACCGCCAGCCCCGTCCCGAGGAGCACCCCGAGGACGAGCCCCGCCCCCGCCACCGCGAGCGTCGGCGGGAGCGCCCGCCCGATCAGGGACGTCACCGGCTCGCCGGACTGCAGCGAGCGTCCGAGGTCCCCGTGCAGCGCCCCGCCCAGTTTGGTCAGGTACTGCTCCATCAGCGGGCGGTCGAGGCCCATCTCATGCCGGAGCTGAGCGAGCTGCTCCGGCGTGACGCTGTTGTTCGCGCCGGCGGCGATCGCGGCCGGGTCGCTCGGCAGCGCGTACAGAACGGCGAACGAGAGCGTGTACGCCGCCCAGAGCACGAACAGACCCTGGAGCACTCGTCCGCCCAGAAACCGCGCCATCGATTCGAAGCCCTTTCCCCGCCGGCGGTCCGGCGATTCCGATCCATGCCCAGGCTGCCGTGAACGGCAGATGCGGAACCCCTTCCGCGGCCCCCTACGCCACCCCTGAATCGGCGGGAGCCGCCCGCGCGGCGAACGCGTGGGCGCCGGGGCCGGCCTCCGCCCGCGAGCCGTCGGGGAGCACCACCTCGGCCGTCGTGCCGGGCGGGACGGTGACCTCCAGCGAGAACCGGCCGCGCTCGGCGCGCCACCCGGCCTCGATCCGCCCGTAGGGGCAGTCGTACGCCACCTCGGCCCAGGTCAGGCCGCCGCCCGGCCGCGGCTCGACCCGGAACCGCCGGTAGGCGGGCAGCTCGGGGTCGAGCCGCACGCCGGCGACGTGGCCGTGCAGGAACTCGACGACGCTCGCCCGCGTCGGCATGTTCAGCGCCAGCATCGTGGCGCCGTTCGGGGCGATGCCGTCCCAGGTCTCCCAGAACGTGGTGCCGCCGTTGTCGATCACCGACATCCAGGACCGGGGCCCGGAGCGCAGCAGGAGTTCGTAGGCGAGGTCGAGGTGGCCGTTGTCGGCGAGGACGGGCAGCAGCAGATGCGTCGTCGGCAGCCCCGTGCCGGGCCGCGTGCCGGCGGCGCGGATCAGCTCCGCCAGCCGGTCCGCGGTCCGCGCCCGCAGCGCCTCGGGCACCAGGCCGTAGGCGAGCGCCCGCAGGTGCGTGGCCTGGGTGTCGCAGGCCAGCCGCCCGTCGGCGGTGATGAACTCGGCCTGCCACGCGGCGCGGACGTCGTCGGCGAGGCGCCCGTACCGTTCGGCGTCCCCGGTCCGGCCGAGGACGCCCGCGATCCTGGACAGCAGCCGGGCCGACCGGTGGAAGTAGGCGGTGGCGAACGCCGCGTGGTCGCGGGCCTCCATCTCCTCGACGACGGCGGCGGTGAAGGAGTCCAGGTCGGTGGCCCAGGTGGTGCGCCTCCCGCCGAGCGACGCCGGCCGCCGTGGCGACACCGGGCGCTGCGGCGGCGCGGGTTCGAGGTGCTCCCCGAAGTGGTAGCCGGTGTCCCAGAGGAACTCCTCGTGCGGCGCCGGGACGGGCCGCGCCGCGCGCCGGCCGGGGTGCCGGTGCTCCCGCGCGATCCGGGCCACCCGGTCGACCCACGCGGTCATCGACGGGTACTGCCGCTCCAGCAGGCCGTCGTCGCCGTAGGCCCGCCACGTCTCCCACGGGACCACCACGGCCGCGTCGCCGAAGCCCGCCTGGCCGTGCGGGATGGCGAACCGCGCGGTGAGGCTGCGCGGGCCGAGGGGGTCGGGCGCGTAGTTGCGCACCGTCCCGTCCGGCCACTGGTCGGCGGCGAGGTCCGCCAGCCACTTGGCGCTCAGCCCGGACACGTCGTTCAGCAGCCGGGCGCCCCGGATGTTCCACCCGAAGTCGGTCCATCCGGCGAGCTCGCGGGTGATCTCGGCCGTCGGGACGTCGCACGCCTGGTTGCGGTAGGTCCAGTAGGCGATCTCGTGGAGCCGGTCGAGGCGCGCGTCGCTGCACCGGAACCAGCCCGTGCGCGGGAGGTCGGAGCTCACCGCGACCGCCGTCACGGCGCCGGCGGCGATCGGGCCGGGATGCCCGTCGACGCGCAGGTAGCGGAAGCCGTGCCGGGTGTGCCGCGGCTCGAAGGCCGGGCCGTCCGGGCCGGCCGAGACGACCCGGTCGGTCTGGATGCCGCGCGCGGGCGTGTACCAGTGGAGGGTGGCCTGCCCGCTGGCGGTGTTGACGTCGGTGCCGTCCGGGGTGAGCGCCTCGGCATGGGTCAGCGACAGCACCGTGCCGCGCGGTCCGAGGTCGGTGAGGCGCACCCATCCGCCGAGGTTCTGGCCGAAGTCGACGATGTGCCGGCCCGGCTCCGGCCGGGTGATCGCGACCGGGCGCAGTTCCTGGAGCCGCCGCACCGGCGGAGCGGGCGAGGAGACCAGCCGGGCCGCCGGGCGCTCGCGCACGGCGACCGGCGCCCAGCGGCCCGCGACCGGACCGGGGGCGCTCCACCCGGCCGGCTCGTCGCGGAGGTCGGCGGCGACGCCGTCGAAGAAGTCGGCCGCCTTGACGGCCCCGACCGCCGACCGCCAGCGCGGGCCCGTCCCCGCCACCGTCGAGGTGCCGTCCTCGTGGTCGGCGTGCAACTGGAGCAGCAGCGCCGTGCGGTCGCCGAACCCGTCGGGGAGGCGGTGGTAGGAGGTTCTGCCGCGGAACCAGCCGTCGCTGAGGACCGCGCCGAGCACGTTGGCGCCGACGCGGACCGCGGCGGTCACGTCGTACGCCTGGACGTGCAGGTGGTCGCGGTAGGCGGTGAAGCCGGGGGCGAGTTCGGCGTCCCCGACCCGTTCGCCGTTCAGGAACAACTCGTACAGGCCGCAAGCCGTCGCGTACACGCGCGCCCGGACCACCGGGCGGTCGACCGTGAACTCGCCGCGCAGCAGGTAGCCGGGCCGGAAGCCCGCCGGCGGCACCTCGTCCTCCACGGGCCCGACCCACGCGGCGGCCCAGTCGTCCGGATCGAGCAGGCCCATCTCCCACGCGGCGGGCTCCGACCAGGCGCTGGCGCCGGCGTCGGTGCGGACCCGCACCGCGCATCGCACGGCCTCCCGCGACGCGAGCGGCGGGCCGCCGTAGGGGACGAACAGGCTGCGGTCCGAGGCGACCCATCCGGTGTCCCACGGCCGGTCGCCCGCCCGGCCGCGGATCCGGTAGGCCCGCTGCGTCCGGGTCCCGGACGGCAGCCGCCAGCTCAGCCGGGGCAACCGCTCGGTCAGCCCCAGCGCCGCGGGCCGGTGCTCCAGCCGCAGATCGGTCGGCGCGGACACACCCCACCCCCTTTCGGACCATTCCTGATCGCGTGTGGGCACAGGAAAGCACGGGACGGGGTGGTAACAGCAATGTTCCTTCTTCCGGCGCCGCCGCCCACCGCCTACGTTTGGCGACTGGAGAAAGGCGATCCGCCTTCACCGGAATCGCGGGCGCGCACGAATGGGAATACGGCGGTACCGATCGTGAAGTTCTTCGGGGTGGCTCCCATCCGTTTCCTGGATTCCGCGGGCGCGGCCGAGCCGGCCGCGACGCGCGCGAGCTTCGGCCGCACGGTCGCGACCGCGCAGTACATGGAGGAGCTCGGCTTCGACGGCTTCGGGGTGGGCGAACGCCACCACTGGCCGTTCCTCTCCAGCGCGCCGCCGGTCGTCCTCGCCCACGTGGCGGCGCTGACCAGCAGGATCCGGCTGTTCACCGGGGTGACCCTGCTGTCGATGCTCGACCCTGTGCGCGTCGCCGAGGACTACGCGACCCTCGACCAGCTCTCCGGCGGGCGGCTGGAGCTGATCGTCGGCAAGGGCGCCGGACCGGGCGGCGCGATGTTCGGCCTGGCGCCCGACGAGCAGCGCCCCGCCCTCGCGGACAACTTCCGGCTCCTGCACGAGCTGTGGACCAGCGACGAGGTCTCGTGGCCGGCGGGACGGCGGCCGCGCCTGGACGGGGTGCGCACCCTCCCCCGGCCGCTGCGCGGGCGTCCCCGGATCTGGCACGGGAGTTCGTCGTCGGCGGAGTCGGTGGCGCTCGCCGCCGAGTACGGCGACCCCGTGGTGTTCTCCAACGCGGGCCCGTCCAGCGAGAGCGCCCGGCCCCTGGTCGAGCACTACCGCGCCGAATGGGCGCGGCGGGGCCGTCCCGCCGACCGGCTCTTCACCGGCGCGGGCACGCCGGGGTTCCTCGTGGCGAAGACCTCGCAGGCGGCGATCGCCGCGTACCGTCCCGCCTACGAGCGCCTGACCGCGATGCAGCGCGGCATCGGCGCCCGTCCGGCATTCCCCACGGTGGAGGAGTTCGTCGCGCGCTCGCCGGCGCTCGTCGGCAGCCCCGAGCAGGTCATCGACAAGGTGGGCCGCCAGCACGAGGTGTTCGGCCATTCGCTCGTCGTGGTCAGCGTCGACCCCGACGGCCTGTCGGAGCACGACCACCGGACCTCCCTCGAACTGTTCGCGACCGAGGTGGCGCCGGTCCTGCGCACCGCACTCCCCGATCCGCCCCCCTGACCCGCCCCTGCCGGGCGGACATCGGTTGCCCACGCGGACGGGCGCGTGCGACGCTGAGGCGTCCGCACCGGGGAAGGGAACCCGATGACAGCAGGATCTCGGCTGCCCGACGACGTCGAGCCCGGCACGTGCGCCGCCTTCCGCGACGCCCTCGACCGGGTCGGCAGCAAGTGGGGAATCGCGATCATCGCGGCGGCGGGCGAGGGGCCCATCCGGTTCGCCGAACTGCACCGGTCGATCCCCGGCATCAGCCGCCGCATGCTGACCCTCACGCTGCGCACGCTGGAGCGCGACGGGCTGATCACCCGCACCGTCCACCCCACCGTGCCCCCGCAGGTCGAGTACACCGCCACGGCCCTCGCCGAGGAGCTCTTCGCCTCCACCCGCGCCCTGTCGGCCTGGGCCGAGAACAACCACGCGAAGATCGCCGCCGCGCGCGCGGCCTACGACGGCAACGAGGCCGCCCGGCAGGAGGAGCCCGCCGCGCCCGCGGCCCGGGTCCCGACCGAGCCGCGGCCGTGACGCGCGGCGTCGCGCGGCCGTGACGCGGGCTACCGCCGGCTCGTGACGAAGTCCCTGATCGTGCCGATCACGTAGTCGATCATCTCGTCGGTGAGGCCGGGGAACACCCCGATCCAGAAGGTCCGCGCGGTGATGACGTCGCTGTTGGCGAGGCTCCCCGGCACCCGGAACTCCCGGCCCCGGTAGGCGGGCTGCCGGGTGAGGTTGCCGGCGAACAGCATCCGGGTGCCGATCCGCCGGTCCTCCAGGTGGGCGACGATCTCGTCCCGGTCGAACGGGGCGTCGGCGGTGACGGTGATGACGAAGCCGAACCAGCTCGGATCGCCGCCGGGCGTGGGCTCGGGCAGCAGCAGGCCCGGCAGGCCGTCCAGGCCCTCGCGCAGCCGCCGCCAGTTGCGGCGCCGCGCGGCGCCGAACTCCGGCAACCGCTTGAGCTGCGAGAGCCCCAGCGCCGCCTGCAGGTCCGTCGTCTTCAGGTTGTAGCCCACATGCGAGAACGTGTACTTGTGGTCGTAGCCGTACGGCAGGTCCCCGAACTGCTGGGTGTAGCGCTTGCCGCAGGTGTCGCAGGCGCCAGGCTCGCACCAGCAGTCCCGGCCCCAGTCGCGCAGCGACTCCACGATCCGCGCGAGCCTCGGCCGGTCGGTGGTGACACAGCCGCCCTCCCCCATGGTCAGGTGGTGGGCGGGATAGAAGCTCACGGTGCTGAAGTCGCCGAACGTCCCGGTCGGCCGCCCCTGGTACTTCGCGTCGACGCCGTCGCAGTTGTCCTCGACGAAGAAGAGGCCGTGCTCGGCGGCCAGCTCGGCCACCTCGGCCGCCGGGAACGGGTTGCCGAGCGCGTGCGCGATCATGATGCCGCGGGTCCGGGGGCCGATCGCCTCGGCGACCCGCTCGGCCGTGGTGTTGTACGTGCCGAGCTCGACGTCGACGAAGACCGGCACCATCTGGTTCTGCAGGATCGGATTGACCGTCGTCGGGAACCCCGCCGCGACCGTGACGATCTCGTCGCCCGGCTTTAGCCGGCCGGCGCCGATCTCCGGCTGCGTCAGCGCGGTCAGCGCCAGCAGGTTCGCCGAGGACCCCGAGTTGGTCAGGTGGACCTTGCGGCGCCGCAGGGTCCGTCCCAGCTCCCGCTCCAGCGCGAGCGCGCTCGGGCCCGCGGCGATGCGCATGGCGAGCGCGGCCTCGACCAGCGCGACGCGGTCGTCCTCGTTCAGGTCGGCGCCCGAGGGCATCACGAGCGTCTCGCCCGGGACGAAACGCCGGCTCCGTTCCCTCTCACGGTGGTATTCGCGGACCAGTTCCAGGATCAGGTCCTGGGAGTCACCCATCATCGCCTCCAGGCGGCGCCACGAAGCACGCTCCTCGCCCCATCAAAGCGATGGACCGCGCGTCCGCGTCCCCTGTAGGCCCCCCTTATCGTCCGGATGAAATGGGAACGGTGAATTCACCCGGGTACCGTGATGCGGCCGTCCTTCGCCGGTCGCGCGGCGGCACCGTCAGAGGGTTTTCTCCATGCAGATCGAGAAAGTCAGCCACTCGTACGGCGGAAAGACCGGAATGCGGGTGTAGCCCTCGCGCTCGTACAGCCGGACGGCGTCCGGCTGCCGGTCCCCCGTCTGCAGGACGACGCGGGACGCCCCGAGGGACCGGGCGGCCCTCTCCGCCGCGGCCAGCAGCGCGGTGGCGGCCCCCGAACCGCGATGCGCGGGCGCGACGTACATCCGCTTCAGTTCGACGCCGTCGCCGTAGCGCCGCAAGGCGACGTGGCCGACCGCGGTCCCGCCGGCGTAGGCGACGCCGACGTACACCACCTGCTCGGCCTCGACGCCGAGCGTGCCGTCCAGCTCCCGCTCCGGGTCCGCCGCCGCGGCGAGGATCTCCGCGACCCGGTCGGCGTACCGGCTCTCCATCTCCGCCTGCATCGCGTCCCGCAGTCCCACGGCGTCGGGATCGTCCCACCCGGTGGCGCGCACCTCGTAGCGCAGGTCATCCGCCATCCGCATCGGACATCCCCCAGAAGGATCGAGACTTTTCACAGTTAATCGGTAGGAATATATGCCATGCCGGGCAGATCGGCGGCGTGCTCGGCGGCCCATCGGCCCAACGCGGCGAGTTGCTCGCGCAGCGACGCGCCGACCTCGGTCAGGGCGTACTCCACGCGGCCCGCCCTACCGGGGGCCGGCGTGCGGCTCACGAGCCCCTCCTCCTCCAGCGTCCGCAGGGTGCGGGTGAGCACGCGGCGGCTGATCCCCTCGATGGCGCGGTCCAGCTCGTTGAAACCGTGCGGCCGGTCGGCGAGCAGCCGGATGACCGCCGGGCTCCACTTGTCGCCCACGCGCCGCAGGACGCCCGTCACGGGGCACGCACCGTACTCGGCGGCGGTGACGACGACCCCGCGCTCCACCGCCCCGGACGTCACCAGGCGAGCGGACGGCACGTCAGTGGACATGAAAGTTCCTTCTTCCGGTCCCGCCGGGGCGTCACGAAGATCAGCGTATGCGCACGTTCGACATCGGCGCGGTCTCGGTGACCCGGATCCCGCATTTCGAGAATCTGCCCCTCACCCCCGCCGCGCTGCTCCCCGGCACCGGCCCGGGCCTCTGGGAGGCGAACCGCTCCTGGCTCGCTCCCGACCACTGGGATCCCGGCTCCGACCGCGTCCGCGTCTCCGTCCACAGCTGGCTGCTGCGCAGCGCCGGGCGCACGATCCTCATCGACACCGGTCTGGTTCCCGATCCCCGCCAGGAGGGCGTGCCGGCCGGCGGTGACCTGCCGGCGGCGCTCGCCGCCGCGGGTGTGGCGCCCGCCGACGTCGACCTCGTGGTGTGCACCCACCTGCACGCCGACCACGTCGGCTGGAACACCCGCGAGGACGACGGCGGGCACGTACCGTTCTTCCCCCGGGCCCGGTACCTCTTCTCCGCCGCCGACCTCGCCTTCTTCGCCCCGGACACGCTGGTGGAGGAGCCCGGGCGCAGCGCCGCCGTCCATGCCCGGTCGGTTGAGCCGGTGCTGCGTTCGGGGCAGGCGGTCGTCTGGGAGGACCGCTTCGTCATCGACGAGAACCTGCGGCTCGACCTCGCCCCCGGGCACACGCCCGGGCACGGGGTGCTCGCCGTGGAGTCCGAGGGCGAGCGCGCGCTGTTCGTCGGCGACCTGCTCCACACGCCCGTCCAGCTTCTGGCACCGGACGCCTCCAGCTGTTTCTGCCACGACCCGTCCGCCGCCGCCCGGACCCGCCGCCGCGTCCTCGAACGGGCCGCGGACACCGCCGCGCTCGTCGTGCCGGCCCACTTCTGCGGGCCCGGCGCCGTCGAGATCGGCCGCGACGGGACGCGGTTCACGGCCCGCCGCTGGGTCCCCTGACCACCGCATCCGGGGCCTCCCTACGGGTTCAGCGGCGGCAGGTCCAGGTGCTCGCGCAGCGTCTCTCCCTCGTAGGCGGTGCGGTAGGCGCCGCGCTCCTGCAGTTCGGGGACGAGCTTGTCCACGATGTCCTCCAGCGCGGAGGGGATCAGGTACGGCGTGATGTTGAACCCGTCGACGGCGCGGGTGCGGACGTAGCGGACCCACTCGTCGGCGACCTGGGACGGCGTGCCGACGAAGGCGGGGTGCCCGGGCGCGACCTCCCGTGCCAGCTCCAGCATCGACAGGCCGCGCTGCTCGCTCTCCTCGCGCCACCGGGCGATCAGCGCGAGCTTGCCGGTGCGCCGCTCGATGGGGATGGTGCCGCGCGACGGGTCGAGCTCGCCCTCGACGGGGTCGATGCCGGGAAGCGGCCCGTGCGGGTCGTACCCGGACAGGTCCGTCCCCCAGTACTGCTCGAAGAACGTGATCGCGCGCGGTGCCGACATCTGCTCCTCGCGCACCCGGCGGGCGCGCTCGCGGGCCTCGTCCGGTGTGTCGCCGAGGACGACGGAGGCGCCGGGCAGGATCCGCAGGGAGTCGGCCGAGCGTCCGTACCGGGCCAGCCGCGCGCGCAGGTCGGCCGCGTAGGCCACGGCCTTGTCGTACGCGGTGTTCGCCGAGAACACCACGTCGGCGCGGGACGCGGCGAGCTCCCGGCCGCCGTCGGAGTCGCCGGCCTGGAAGAGGACCGGCCGCCCCTGCCGGCTCGCGGGCACCGTGGCGACGGCGCGGAAATCGACCAGGTCGGTGCTGCGGGCGACCTCGCCGATGGAGCCCGGTCGTGCCCAGCTCTTCGCCTCCCCGGTGGTGGCGACGGCGTCCGGCTCCCAGGCGCCCCACAGCGCGGTGACGGCGTCGACGAACTGGCCGGCCCTGTCGTAGCGGCGTTCGTGCTCCAGCCAGCCGCCGTGGCGGAAGTTCGCGCCGGTCCAGGCGTTGTCGGTGGTGACGATGTTCCAGCCGGCGCGGCCGTCCGACAGCAGGTCCAGGCTCGCGAGCCGGCGGGCCAGGTCCGCCGGGAAGTTGTAGGTGGCGTTCTGGGTGGCGACGAGCCCGATCCGCTCGGTGACCGCGGCGAGGGCGGACAGCTGCGTGATCGCGTCGGGGCGGCCGGCCACGTCCTGGTCGTGGACGCGGCCCCGGTTCTCCCGCACGCGCAGTCCCTCGCCGAGGAAGAACGCGTCGAACAGCCCGCGCTCCAGCAGCCGGGCGACCCCGATGAAGGTCTCGATCGCGACATGGTCGGCGGCGGACGGATCGTTCCACAGGAGCTGCGGCCCGACGCCGGTGTAGAAGACGCCGAGGTGGACCCGGGCGTGCGGATCGTACGGGGCGCCGGTGGGGGCTTCGGTCATGGCGGGTTCTCCTCAGGAGGCGGCGGTGAACCGGTTCGCGGGACGAGGCAGCCCGAGGGCGTCCCGCAGCGTCGCGCCCGGCGCGGGCGGGCGGTGCAGGCCGGCCTCCTCCAGGGCGGGCAGCACGTGCTCGGCGAGCAGGGGCAGGTCGGCGGCGAGGACGGCCGGATGCAGCCGCACCCCGTCGACGGCCCCGGCGAGCGACCGCAGCAGGCGGGCGAACCCGCCGGCGGACCCCACGTACCGGAACCGGCCGGTGTCCGGCCACGCGGCGGACTCCTCCAGCCGGGCGGCGCGCCCGGCGGCGGACGCGCCCGTCGCGCCGAGGACGACCTCGATCTCGGCGAACGCCAGCGCGGCGCCGGCCTCCCGCGCCTCCTCCGCGCGGTCGCGGAGGGCGGCGGTGTCGTGCCCGCCGACGAGGGCGATGTCGGCGCGGGCTCCGAGGCCCAGGGCGGCCGGCGCGAGGACCACGACCTGGCCCTGCGGCGGCCTGGGCGTGATCAGCGGGCCCTTGACCGTGAAGCGGGCCCCTTCGAAGTCGACGTGGTGGACCCGGCCGGCGTCCAGGAACCGGCCGGTGGCGGCGTCCTTGATGACGGCGCCGTCCTCCCAGGAGTCCCAGAGGAGCCGGGCGGCGTCGACGACGTCGCGCACCTCCCGGCGCAGCTCCCCCGGTGCGAGCGGGACGGCCCCGATCGTCGCGAGCGACTCCGGGTCGTTCGCGGCGCCGACCAGCCATGCCGCCCGGCCGCGGCCGGCGTGGTCCAGGCTCGCGAGCTGGGTGGCGAGATGGAACGGCTCGGTCGTCGTCACGTGCAGGGCTGGGGCGAGGCCGATCCGCTCGGTGATCGTCGCGGCGAACGCCGCCCGGGTGCCGGCCTCCAGCCGCCCGGCCGCGTTGACGCCCGCGTGCGGCGGGACGGGCGCGTCGTCGAACGTCGCCAGCGTGAAGCCGGCCGCCTCTGCGGCGGCGACGTCCTCGCGCAGCGCGGCCGCGGTGAGGACCGCGCCGGGCGGACGCCCGGAGTACCGCCACGCGGCCGGGTGAGCACCGTCCCCGTCCAGTTCGATGGCCGCCGGCAGGCGGGGTTCACTCATGCGGCACCCTCCGGTTCGCGGTCGGGAGCCGCCCTGCTGCGGCGGCTCCCCGGCCTCTGCCGCGACCATAGGCACCGCTCCACTTTCCCGTCAATATCTACCTTTAAAGTAGGAAATTAGTCACGGCGCGGCGCGCGACGCCGCCGGCCGGGCTGCTAGAGGTCGCCCTGGAGTCCGGAGAGGAAGTGATCCGCCGCGTCCTGGACCCTGGCCCGGTCCCCGGTGGCCAGGAGATCGAGGAGCAGACCGCGGATCGTCGCGATGATGAGGGTGGCCTCGCGGGTGGCCGTCGACGGGTCGGCGTGCGGCCCTTGGGCGTCACGCAGGGAGGCCATCCAGTCGGCGACGACATGGTCCAGGAAGTCGGAGAACTGCCGGGGCGATTGGAGCGCGCGACCGTAGACGGCGAAGAACAGCCGGAACTCCGCCTCCCGCCGCGGGTCGGACGTCCGCTCCCAGACCGCTCGCGCCGCCCCGGCCAGTCCGGGCCGGTGGTCGGCCACCTCGCCGACGGCCGCGAAGATGCGCTCCCGCAGGCGCGCCAGGACGTCCTGGAGCATCTGGTCCTTTGACCCGAAGCGGTGGACGAGCGTGGTGGGCGACACGTCCAGGGCGGCTGCGATGGGCCGCCATGAGAGGTCGTTGAACCCGTGCTCGACCGTGTAGTCCACCACGCGGTCGAGCAGCTCGGCACGTCGTTGATGATCTACAGGCCGCCCTGCCATCACCGCCTCCTGGGTCCGGTTTGACTTAATAGAACGAACGTACAAAGAATGAGGGGGATCAGCAAGCGGCGGCACCGCACGAGGTGGCGCCCGCCCCGTTTAAGGAGAGTCGTCACATGGCGCGAGTCGTTGTCTTCGATGAGACCGGCGGACCGGAGGTCCTGCGCGTCGTCGAGGAACCGGCCGGCGATCCGGGGCCCGGAGAGGTGCGCATCAGGCTCGAGGCGTCCGCCGTCAACCGGCTGGACGAGCTGACGCGCTCCGGGGCCTCCCCCATGCCCGTCCGGCTCCCCCACGCCCGGCTGGGCTGCGAGGGGACGGGCATCATCGATGCCCTGGGCGAGGGCGTGGACGGGTTCGGCGTCGGCGACGCCGTCCTGATCACCGCGGTGCCCGACATGACGTCCAACGGCACCTACGCCGACTACACCGTGCTTCCGGCCGCCCGGGTCGTCAAGCGCCCGGCGGGGCTCGCCCCCGCGAAGGCCGCCGCGCTGTGGGTCGCCTACTCCACCGCCTACGGCGCGCTCGTGGAGAAGGCGAAGATGCGGCCGGGCGACACCGTCCTGATCACCGCCGCGTCCGGCACCGTCGGCCTCGCCGCCATCCAGATCGCCAACCAGATCGGCGCCGTCCCCATCGCGGTGACCCGGCGCACCGCGAAGAAGGACGGCCTCCTCGCCGCGGGCGCCGCCGCCGTCATCGCCACGGACCAGGACGACCTCGCGAAGGCCGCCTCCCTGCATACGGGCGGCGCCGGAGCCGACATCGTCCTCGACTCCGTCATGGGCCCCGGACTCGCCGACCTGGCCGCGGCGGCCAAGCGCTTCACCGGCACCCTCGTCACCGTCGGGTGGCTCGACCCGCGGCCCGCGCCCTACCCCTCGAACGCCATCACCACCCACCGCTACATGAGCTTCGAGCACACCCTCGATCCCGCGGCCGTGCGGCGCATCGCAGCGTTCCTCTTCGCCGGTCTGCGCACCGGCGCCCTGGATCCGGCCGTCGACAGGGTGTTCGCGCTGGAGGAGATCGTCGAGGCCCACCGGTACCTGGAGAGCGGCCGGCAGGCCCCAGGCAAGATCATCGTTACCGGCGGCACGTCCACCTGACGGTGGGTGGCCGGCATCGGCGCGGCCGGGCACCCCCGCCGAAGGCCGCACGCACGGTGGCGGTCATCGGGATCCTTTCGGGGACGGCCTATTTCATGTATAACCGACCTAGATAATAGGAAAAGGCGACCCCCGTCTCGACGAAGGAAGACCGATGAGCCCGACCAGGACCACGACGGCACCACCGGTGCTCGATGACGCCGCGGCCGTCGAGGCGGCCCGCGCGTTCGCCGCGCGAATCGCGCCCGGAGCGATCGAACGCGACCGGCAGGCCCGCCACCCGGCCGCCGAGCTGGACGAGCTGGCCGCCACCGGGCTGCTGGCCGTCTCGGTTCCGCGCGAGCACGGCGGCGGCGGAGTCGCCGCGAGCACCGTCGCCGAGGTGTTCCGCGTCATCGCCGCCGCCGACCCGTCGGTGGCGCAGCTGGTGCTCGCGCACTTCGTGCTGATCGCCCTGCTCGGGCAGGCCGGGACCGAGCCGCAGAAGGAGTTCTTCTACGGGCAGGTCACCGCGGGCGCGCGGATCGGCAACGCGACTGCCGAGCGCGGCACCAAGCACGTCTTCGACCGGCTGACCACGGTCACTCCCGACCCGGCGGGCGGGTACCGGCTCGACGGCCGCAAGTACTACACCACCGGTGCGCTCGGCGCGCAGTGGATCGGCGTGGCGGCCTCCGTGGAGGGCGACCAGAACCTTCCGGTCACCGCGTTCGTGCCGGGCGACGCCGACGGGGTGGAGTTCGCCGACGACTGGACCGCGTTCGGGCAGCGCGCGACGGCCAGCGGATCGATCGTGTTCACCGGCGTCCACGTCCCGGCCGAGCGGGTCCTGCACCTCGGGCCGGTGCCCGCCGACCCGCCGCCGCTGATCCTCGGCGCCTACGACCAGCTCCTGCACCTGGCCATCGACGTCGGCATCGCCCGCGCGGCACTGGAGGAGGGCGCCGCCTTCGTCCGGGACCGCTCGCGCCCCTGGTTCGAGTCCGGCGTGGACCGGGTGTCGGACGAACCGCACGCCGTGCTGCGCTTCGGCCGGCTCACCACGCTCCTGCACGCCCTGGAGGGGCTGTTCGAGCGCGGCGCCCGGGCCGTCGACGCCGCCCTCGCCGCGCCGGCGCTGACCGACGAGAACACCGCCGCCGCGTCGCTCGCGGTCGCCGAGGCCAAGGCGTACGCGCAGGAGGTCGCCGTCCAGATCGCCTCCGACGTCCTGGAGCTCGCCGGGACCAGCGCCGCCGACGCCCGCCACGGCCTGGACCGCCACTGGCGCAACGTCCGCACGCACTCCCTGCACGACCCCGCCCGCTGGAAGTACGTCCACATCGGCAACCACACCCTGAACGGGACGAACCCGCCGCGCTACCCGCTGCTCTAGCGCTGGGGGACGGGGGCCGGGAACACGCCGGGGCCGTCGGGCAGCAGGTCGGCGGCCTCCGGCAGTCCCAGCCGGGCGCGCAGCGGGCCCGCGGCGAGATCCCCGCCGGCGTGCAGCCGACCCGCCAGTTCGATGGCCTCCCGCGGGTCGGGGCCGGTGGGACGCAGCACGATACCGTCGGCACCGGCCGCGGCGGCGGTCGACGCGCGCGCGTCGGCGGCCGCCGTGCCCGGCGGGACGTCGACCACCGCGAACAGCAGGGGGCGGTGGCCCGGATCGGCGAAGTGCCGGCCGGACGCCGCATCGAGCACGGACCGCGCGCCGGACGCGAGCCCGTGCGGGACGATCACGAGGTCCGCCACGTCGGCGGCCGCCTCGAGTTCGTCCGCGCGGTTCGCCCACCAGGCCACGACGGACGCGCCGGTGCGCGGCGCGGGGAGCGTCAGCGGGCCCGCGACCGAGTAGACGCCCTGGTGGTCGGCGCGGCGGATCCGGTCGCCGCGGGCGAAGATCCGCTGCTCGCGGTCGGCGACGATGGCGTCGTACGGCCAGGTCTGCTCGAGTTCGCGCGTCGCCAGCGCCAGGTCGTGGGCCTCCGCGGTCCCGGCGCGCCGGGTGAGCTCGGGGCCCTCACCGTGCGTCCGGGCGGCGAGGGCGGCGACGTACGGATCGGCGACGCCCACGACGAGCCCGGTGCGGCCGTGCGACAGGTGGCCGAGGGAGGCGACTCGCCGCGCGAGGTTGTACGGGTGGTCCCGCACCGGCGACGAGGCGAAGAGGAACGCGGCGGCGGTGGTGCGGGCGGCGAGGACGGTCGCGGCCGCGCTCGGGTCCGCCGTGCGGCCGGCACCGGCTCCGACGGGAGCGAGGCGGTCGGCGCCGACGACGGTGAACGCCAGCGGCGCGCGGTCGAGCAGCGCGGTGAGCGCGTCCTCATCCAGCACGGCCAGCGCCTGGCCGCCGGTCAGCGCCAGCGCGAGACGAGGCCGTGAACCGTGGTGACGGGGCATCGAGGCTCCTATTTTCGATATTATTGGTAGGGTAAGTTTAGTATTAACGGTACCGAGGAGGAACGCTCGTGTCCGAACCCCGCACCGGCCATGTCCTGCTCGGCGTCAACGTCCTGGTCCTCGGCTACCTGCCCGCCGCGTGGCAGTCGCCCCGGCTCGGGCCGGACGCCTTCGTCGCTCCCGACTACTGGCGCACCATCGGGCGTCTCGCCGAGCGCGGCACGCTCGACGCCGTGTTCCTCGCCGACGGGCCCGCCCTCGGCGACCCGTCCTACGACGCCAACGCGGGCCGCCTGGAACCCACGGTCACCTGGGCGCACGTCGCGGCGGCCACGCGCGACGTCGGCCTGGTCGTCACCGCGTCCACCACCTTCAACGACCCGTTCGAGCTGGCCGAGCGGCTGCTGACCCTCGACCTGCTCTCCGGCGGGCGCGCCGGCTGGAACATCGTCACGACCCGCGGCGCCGCGGCCGCCCGCAACTTCGGCCTGCCCGACGTGCCCGGACGCGACGACCGCTACGACCGCGCCGAGGAGTTCGTCGAGGTGGTGCTCGCACTGTGGGAGTCCGCCCGCACCGGGGAGGCGGTCGACCACCACGGACGCTTCTTCGACCTGGCCGGACGCCTGCGGGTGCCGCCGTCGCCGCAGGGCCGTCCCGTGCTGCTGCAGGCGGGCGGCTCCCCGAAGGGCCGCCGGCTCGCCGGGCGGTTCGCCGAGGGCGTCTTCGCCGCCGAGCTGACCAAGGAGGGCGCGGTCGAGCACTACCGGCAGGTCAAGCGCAACGCCGTCGCGTCGGGCCGGCACTCCGACGACGTCAGGATCCTGCCGGGGCTGCTGCTCAGCCTCGGCAGCACCGAGGAGGAGGCCCGGCGGCGCAGCGACGAGCTGCACGACCTCGGGCCCGCGTCGTACTCGGCGCAGTGGCTGTCGCAGGCGATCGGGTTCGACGCGTCCACCCTGCCGCTGGACGAGCCGTTCCCCGAGGAGGTCCTCGCGGCCCCCGCCGACCCGCGGACCTTCACCGGCAGCCTGGGGTTCCGCGAGTCGATCGTCAAGCAGATCCGCCGGACGAACCCGACCGTCCGCGAGTACCTGCGGCAGACCCGCTACACCGGGTCGGGGCACGCGGGGTTCGTCGGGACGCCCGAGCAGCTCGCCGACCACATCGAAGACTGGTTCCGGTCCGGCGCGGTCGACGGCTTCAACCTCCAGCCCGACCGCCTCGTCGACGGGCTGGAGGTCATCGTCGACGAGGTCGTGCCGCTGCTGCGCAAGCGGGGCCTCTACCGGCACGAGTACGACACCCGTACGCTGCGGGAGCACTTCGCCGCGGCGTCGCCCACGCCCGGGCTCCCGGAGCTCGCTCTCCCCGCCTGACCGCCCTGGCGGCGGGCCGGTGCCGATCGTCAGCCTTCGGTGCCGGCGACGGCCGCGAGCGGGGGCGCCGCGGACGGGCGGCCGGCGAACGCGCCGCGGTAGCGCGCCGCGGGATGGTCGGCGGGCAGCAGCGGCGAGGACGCACCCGACAGCGCCTCGCGGAGCGTGCGGCCGGGCGCCTTCTCGCTGACGCGGCCCCGCTCGGCCAGGACGGGCGTCACGTGCTCGCCGAACGCCCGGTAGTCCTCGATCGCGACCGCTCCGGCGATGTTGAAGCCGTCGAGCCCCGACTCGTCGGCGAGCTCTTCGAGCCGGCCGGCGACCGTCGCGCCGCTTCCGACGATGGGCCGCCCGTAGCCGCCGACACCGTCCGGGGACGCGAACACGTCGCGGAGCGTCCACGCGGCGCCGGGGACGTCCTTGGTCAGGCTCGCGAGGATCGACCGGTTGCTCTCGGTCTCGATGTACTCCAGGGGCGCGTCGAGGTCGTACTGCCCCCAGTCGATGCCGGTGATGGCGGAGAAGTGGGCGATCGAGCCTTCGACGCTGCGGTAGCGCTGGTAGTCGCGCAGCTTGGCGCGGGCGGCCTCGTCGGTCGCGTCGGCGATGACGGTGACCAGGCCGATGAACCGGATCGCGCCGGGCCCCCGGCCCTCCAGCGCCGCGAGGCGCCTGATCTCCTCGATGTTGCGGCGCAGCGCCACCGGCTCGATCCCGGCCACGAACACCACCTCGGCGTTGCGGGCGGCGAACGCGCGCCCGCGCGGCGACGAGCCCGCCTGGAACAGCACCGGGGTGCGCTGCGCCGACGGCTCGGACAGGTGCGCGCTCGGCACCGAGAAGTACTCGCCGGAGTGCCCGATCGCGTGCACCTTCGACGGGTCGGCGTAGACGCCGCGCTCGCGGTCCTTGACCACCGCGCCGTCGTCCCAGGACCCCTCCCAGAGCTTGTAGGTGACGTCGAGGAACTCCTGCGCCAGCTCGTAGCGCCGGTCGTGGGGCAGCTGGCGTTCGAGGCCGAGGTTGCGCGCGGCGCTGTCGAGCTGGGACGTGACGATGTTCCAGCCGATCCGCCCGCGGGTGAGGTGGTCGAGCGTGGTGAACTTGCGGGCCAGCAGGTACGGCTGCTCGTAGGTCGTCGACACCGTGACGCCGATGCCCAGGGTGCTGGTGGCGGCGGCGATCGCGGACACCACCAGCAGCGGATCGTCCAGGGGTGTCTGGACGGCGTCGGTGAGCGCCCGGTCGGCCGACCGCTCGTAGGTGTCGAGCTGGCCGAGCGCGTCGGCGAGGAACAGCGCGTCGAAGCCGCCGTCCTCCAGCACCCGGCCGAGCTCGACCCAGTAGTCGACGTCGGTGTAGTCGCGCGCCGCCGGCGCGTGGCGGCGCCACAGGCCGAAGGCGAGGTGGCCCGCCGTGCTCATCTCGACGGCGTTGAGGATGAGCGGACGCGTGGTCATGAGATCTCCTTGGCTTCGTGCGCGGCGCCGATCGGGAGGACGGCGTCGAGCAGTGCGCGGGTGGCCGGATGGCGGTCCCCGGCGAACAGGTCGTCCACCGGGAAGGTCTCGACGAGCGATCCGTGCCGCATCACGCCGATGCGGTCGCAGACCGACTCGATCACCGCGAGGTCGTGGCCGATGAACACGTAGGTGAGGCCGAGCTCGTCCTTCAGATCGAAGAGCAGGTCCAGGATGCTCGCCTGCGTGGACACGTCGAGGGCGGACGTGGGCTCGTCGAGCACCAGCAGGTCGGGCTCCAGCGCGATGGCCCGGGCGATGCTCACCCGCTGGCGCTGCCCGCCGGAGAACTCGCGCGGGTAGCGGTCGGCGTGCGCGGCGTGCAGGCCGACCAGTTCCAGCGCCCGTGCCGTGAGGGCGGCGGCCTCGCGGCGGTTCGCGGCCTTCCCCAGCCGGACGAGCGGCCGGGCGATCTGGTCGCCCGCCGTGAGCCGCGGGTTCAGGGCGGTGGCCGCGTCCTGGAAGACGTACTGGAAGCGGCGCCGCAGGTCGCGGCGGCCCCGGGCGTCCGCCGCGGCGGCGTCCGCGCCGTCGAACAAGACCGACCCGGCGGTGGGCGGGAGCAGGGCGCCGGAGAGCCGGGCGAGCGTCGACTTGCCCGATCCGGACTCGCCGATGAGCCCGAACGTCTCGCCGCGCCGTACGCTCAGCGAGACGTCGCCGACGGCGCGGACCGTGGTCCGGTGGCGTCCGGTGCCGAAGCCGCCGAGGGCGAACTCCTTCGACACGCCCCGCAGTTCCAGGATCGCCTCATCGGATGACGGGCCGGCGGACCGCGCCGGGCGGGCGTGCCGGGCGGCAGACGGGCGGCCTCGCCCGATCTCGGGCACCGACGCGATGAGCGAGCGCGTGTAGGGGTGCGACGGTGCGTCCAGCACCCGCCGGGTCTCCCCCACCTCGACGATCTCGCCCTCGCGCATCACCGCGACGCGGGAGCCGGTGTGCGCGACCACGCCGAAGTCGTGCGTGATCAGCAGCACCGCCGTTCCGGTCTCGGCGGACAGGCCGAGCAGCAGGTCGAGGATCTGCTTCTGCACGGTGGCGTCCAGCGCCGTCGTCGGCTCGTCGGCGATGAGCAGGTCCGGGCCGGAGAGCGCGGCGAGCGCGATCATGACGCGCTGGCGCATGCCGCCGCTCAGCTCGTGCGGGTAGGAGCGCAGGACGCGGTCCGGGTCGGGGATGCCGACCCGCTCCAGCCACGTGCCCGCGACCCGTGCCGCCTCGCTCCGGGACACGCCCAGGTGCAGGCGGGCGGTGTCGCCGAGCTGGCTACCGACGGCGAACGAGGGATCGAGCGAGGTGACCGGGTTCTGGAAGATCATTCCGATGCCGGAGCCGCGGTGGGCGTTGAGCCGCCGCTCCGGCAGCCCGACCAGCTCGGTGCCGCGGAAGCGGACGCCGCCCGCGGTGACGCGGGCGTCGCGGGGCAGCAGCCCGAGGATCGCGGCGGCCGTCACGCTCTTGCCCGAGCCGGACTCGCCGACGAGCGCGAGCACCTCTCCCTCGCCGATCTCCAGGTCGACGCCCCGCACCGCCTCGATCCGGGCGCCGGGCAGCGCGAACTCGACGCTGAGGCCCTGCACGGTGAGCACGGCGTTCATTTCCGACCTCCGGGGTCTCGTGGCGCGGTCATGGTCCCGATCACGGGTTCAGGACGTCGCGCAGGCCGTCGCCGAGCCAGTTGAAGGCCAGCGCGACCAGCAGGACGGCGAGGGCGGGGAACGTGGCGACGCCGGGGCTGCCGGTGACCAGCACCTTGGCGCCCTCGGAGATCATCCGGCCCCAGTCCGCGTCGGGCGGCTGGACGCCGAGGCCGAGCGCGCTGAGGCTGGCGGTGAAGACGATGTTCACCCCGACCAGGCTCGTCCCGTAGATGACGACGGACGAGGCGAGGTTGGGCAGCACCTCGGTGCACACGATGGCCGCCTCGGAGGCGCCGAGCGAGCGCGCCGCCTCGACGTAGTCCTTCTCACGCTCGACGCGGGCCTCGGCGAAGACGATCCGGGCGACGTACGGGACGGCGCCGAACACGACGGTGCCGGCCAGGACCCACGCGCCCGGCCGGACGACCGCGGCGAGCGACAGGGCCACCAGGATCACCGGGAACGCGAACATCAGGTCGACCAGCCGCATCAGCGCACCGGACGCGCGGCGGCCCGCGAACGCGGCGAACAGCCCCACCGCCGTCCCGGCGACCAGGGCGGCGGTGACGGACACGACGGACACGACGAGCGCGGTCCGTCCGCCGTAGAGCAGGCGGCTCAGCACGTCCCGGCCCTGCTCGTCCGTGCCGAGCAGGTGCCCGGCCGATCCGGTGGGCGCCAGGACGCTCTCGGCGTCGGCGGCGTTCGGGTCGTGCGGCGCCAGCCACGGGGCCAGCACCGAGACCGCGACGACGGCGGCGATCACGGCGAACCCGAGCACGGCCTCCCGGTTGCGCGCGAACCGCGCGAGGGCGGAGCGCCGCGGCCGCGGCGGCGCCGTCGTCTCGGCGCCGGCGGCGGGGACGGTGGGCGCGCTCATGCGGCACCGTGCCTCAGCCGCGGGTTCAGCAGGTCCAGCACGACGTCGGTGGCGAGGTTGACGAGCACGAACGTCACCGCGACCAGCAGCACGCCCGACTGGATCACCGGGTAGTCCGACGCGGCGATGGCGTTGAGCAGGACGCTGCCGATGCCCGGCCAGGAGAAGATCGTCTCGACGAAGACCACCCCGGTGATCACCGAGCCGACGGTGAGCCCGGTGATGTTCACGATCGGCGGCAGGACGTTGCGGCCGACGTGCTTGCCGAGGATCGCGGCGCGGCCGAACCCCTGGGACCGGTAGGTGCGGACGTAGTCCGACCGCTCGCTCTCGATGACCGCCGCCCGGACGAACCGCGCGATGATCAGCGTCGACACCAGCGACGCGGCGAACGACGGCGCGACCAGGTGCAGCAGCAGGTCGCCGAAGCCGCCGTCGCCGCGCAGGTCGTGCATGCCGCCGGCGGGCAGCCACCGCCGCTCGACGGCGGTGAGGTAGATGATGATCAGACCGAGCCAGTAGATGGGCAGGTTGCTGCCGACCTGCACGAGCAGCATCGTGACCCGGTCGGCGAGCCGGCCGTGCCGGATCCCCGCCACGAAGCCGATCGCGACGCCGAGCACGACCGTCAGCAGCGTGGCGCCGGCGACGAGCAGCAGGGTGTTCCGGAAGGCCGGGAACACGATCCCGGAGACGGGGCTGCGCAGGCTGAGCGAGACGCCGCCGCCGTGCGCGACCATGTCCTTCAGCCAGCTCAGGTACTGCGCCCACGCCGGCCGGTCCAGCCCGTACGCCTGCCGGATCTGCTCGATCTGCGCGGGCGACATCTTCTGGCTGAGCGCGCCGCGGACGGGATCGGCCGGGCCCGCCTGCGAGATGAAGAACACCAGGAGGCTGATGACGAAGAGCAGCGGGACGACGTTCACCAACCGCCACAGGATCCGGCGCGCCATCGTCAGCTCGCCACCCAGGCCCTGGACAGGTCGTAGTGGTCCTGCTGCGGCCAGACGAACCCGCCGACGCGGGACGAGACGGCGTAGTAGCGGTTGAACGACAGCAGCGGGAGGATCGTGGCGTCCTTCGCCCACGCCTGCGCGGCGTCCTGCCACAGTCCTGCGGCCTTGGCCGGGTCGGCGTTGTGCGCGGCCGCCTCGATCGCCTTGTTCGTGGCCCCGCTGGTGTCGGAGTACTTGTCGCCGTCATGCGCGACCACGCTGTGGTCGTGCGCGATCTGCACCCAGTTCGCCGCGACGTAGCCCCACTCCCCCAGGTACATGCCGTCGGATGGGGTGAGGTTGGCGGTGCGGGTCCCGTAGGTGATCCACTCGAAGGACTCGACCTTCGCGTCGATGCCGACGGCCTTGAGTCCCTGCTGGATGAACTCGGCCGTGGGCTGCCCGGTCGTGTCGCTCAGGATCGTGAACTTGACCTGGCCGGGCCGGTAGCCGGCGTCGGCGATGAGCTTCTTCGCGGCCGCCGGGTCGTACGGGTGATCGACGGCGGAGGGGTCGTGGGCCTCGTTGCCCTGGTTGATGATCGAGGTCGCCGCCTCGGCGTAGCCCTTGTAGATCTTGGCGGCGAGCTGCTTGCGGTCGACGGCCTGGGCGATGGCCTGCCGGACGCGCTTGTCCCGCAGGTAGGGGTTCTGGAAGTTGTAGCTGTAGTAGATGATCTGCGGGACGTTCGTGTTCTCCGGGACGGTGAAGCCGGCCTTCTCCAGCGACGCCACCGAGTCCGGCGGGACGCGGCTGATGAGGTCGACGGCGCCGCTGCGCAGCGCGGCGACCCGGCTCTGGTCGTCGCCGACCGGCTTGAAGACCACTTTGTCGAGGTGCGGGCGGGCGCCCCAGTAGCGGGTGTTGCGCACCAGCGTCGTGTGGTCGCCGCGGACCCGCTCCTGGAAGGTGAACGGACCGGTGCCCACCGGGTGGTCGGCGAGGCCGTCCTGCCCGTACTTCTTCAGCGCGGCGGGGCTGAAGATGCCGGAGGCGGCGTTGCCGCTGTTCGGGATCTGCCGGAGGAAGTCCAGGAACGGGTGCTTGAAGGTGTACCGCACCGTGTGGTCGTCGACGACCTTGAAGGAGTCGAGGTCGCCGTAGACCAGCGACATGGTGGCGGCGCTGACCTTGTCGTAGTACGTGAACGTCGGGTCGGTGAAGCGGCGGACGTTGAACCGGACGGCTTCGGCGTCGAACGGCGTCCCGTCGCTGAACTTCACGCCCTGCCGCAGGGTGAACGTGTAGGTCCTGGCGTCGTCGCTCACCTTCCACGACGTCGCCAGCCTGGGCACGATCTTCGGCACGCCGGTGGGCGAGGACAGGTCCTCGTCGACGAGGGTCTCGTAGATGTTGCGGTCGATGCGCCAGGTCTCCCAGGAGTACTGGCGGTTCGGGTCGAACTGCGTCACCTCCTGGTACTGGCCGACGATGAGGGTGCCGCCGTCGCGGGGCCGGGAGCCCGCCGCGGCGCCGCTCCCCGACCCGCCGCACGCGGACAGGAGGAGGGCCGATCCGGCGAGCACGGCGGTCCACGCGAGCGCGGCGTGCCGAGAGGGCATGGGCAAATTCTTCATTTTTCCTACCGTTTTTATCGAGTAGCGGCCGGACGAAGGGCGCGGTGGCGGAAGGCGGTGCCCGGATGGTCGTCGGGGAGCCGCGGGCCCGTGCCGAACAGCGCGTCGCGCACGGACCGCGGCGCGCCGCGCTCCCGCACCCGGCCCCGCCGGTCCAGCTCCGGGACGAGGTGCTCGGCGAGGTCGTCGAAGCTGCCCGGGGTCACCAGGTAGACGAAGTTGAACCCGTCGACGCCCGTCCTCGCGGCGTAGTCCTCCAGCGCGCCGGCGACGGTGGACGGTCCGCCCACCAGCGCGTCCCCGCCGAACCCGCCCAGCCCGTCGACGTAGTCGCGCAGCGTGAGCCGCGCGCGGACGGCGGGGTCGGCGACGGAGGCCAGCACCGAGCGGCTGGCGTCGGTGTCGAACTCGCCGATCGGCCGGTCGAGGTCGTGCCCGGACCAGTCGACGCCGCTGAGCGCCGACAACAGCACCAGGCCGCCGCGCGTGTCGCGGAACCGGCGCAGGTCGCGGGCCTTGGCCTCGGCGGCGCGGTCGTTCTCGTCGACGACCACGGTGACGGAGGTGATGAACTTGATGTGCTCGGGCCTGCGGCCGAGTTCCACCGCGCGGCGCCGGATGTCGTCGATGTTGCGGCGCAGCGCCTCGGGTCGGGGGTCGGCGGCGAACACGAGCTCGGCGTTGCGCGCCGCGAACGCGCGACCCGCGGCCGACGTGCCCGCCTGCAGCAGCAGCGGCGTCCGCTGCGGCGACGGTTCGACGAGATGGGCGCCGGGGACGGAGAAGTACCGCCCGGCATGACCGATGCCGTGGACCCGGTCGGGGTCGGTGAAGACGCCGCCGTCGCGGTCGCGCAGGACCGCGCCGTCCTCCCACGACCCCTCCCAGAGCTTGTACACGACCTCCAGGAACTCCTGGGCGATCGCGTACCGCTCGTCGTGGCCGATCTGGCGTTCGCGGGCGATGATGTTGCGCGCCGCGCTGTCCAGCAGCGACGTGACGATGTTCCAGCCGATCCGGCCGCCGGTCAGGTGGTCGAGCGTACTGAACTTGCGGGCGAGCAGGTACGGGTACTCGTAGGTCGTCGACACCGTGACGCCGAACCCGAGGCGCTCGGTCGCGGCCGCCATCGCGGAGACGACGAGCAGCGGGTCGGTCACCGGGGTCTGCACGGCGCGGGCGAGCGCCTCGCGGGCGTTCCCTCCGTACACGTCGAGCTGGCCCACCGCGTCGGCGATGAACAGCAGGTCGAACCCGCCCGCCTCCAGGCGCCGGGCGAGGTCGACCCAGTAGGACAGCTCGGTGTAGCCGGCCGTCCGGTCGTCCGGGTGCCGCCAGAGGCCGGTGTTGCCGTGCGACACGGTCGACATGGTGAACGCCGAGAGGATGAACGGATCGGGCCGGGTCACGGCAGGTCACCGCCTTTCACGAGCGTCGGGACGGGGAGGGCGGCGCGCACGCCGGGGCGTCCGGGCATCAGAAGACCGTGCCCGAGAACGGCAGCGCGTCGACCGCGAAGAGCGCGTCGATCCGGCCGACGGCGCCGGGGTCGTGGACGGCCACCCGCCCGGTCGCCGCCAGGTGCCGCCAGCGCGTCCCGCCCAGGTAGGCCGCCGCCAGCGTCGCGACGTCGGTGCCGAGGTCCGCGGCCGCGGTCGTGCGCGTAACGCCCTTCGGCCCGATCTCGTAGGCGCCGTCGTTGCCGGGCAGCAGCGGGTCGCTCACCTGAAGCACCACCGTTTCCTCGCTTCCGTATGCGCGCGCCTCCAGGGCCGCTCCGACATCGACCAGCCGCAGCCAGGTCTCGTCGCGGGGCGGCCCGAGTGCGACCGAGCGGCGGTCGGTGACGGCCAGCGGCAGCGGGTCGTCCAGGGCCAGGGAGTCGAACGCGACGACGTCGATCAGGTCCAGCGAAAACAGATGGCGCCACAGCCCGGCGCGCGCGCCGTCGTTGAGCGCGACGAAGTCGGTGACCGCCACCACCCGCTCGGAGCTGGTGAACCAGCCCGACGTGTCCAGCGGATGGTAGATCGCGTACCCGTCGTCCACGCCGCCGGTGCTGTGGACGGCGACGTAGTGCGCCACCGTGTCGGACTCGCGGAGCCGTTGCTGCAGCCTCCACCAGCCGTCCGGCCGGTCGATCGCGCCGGTCCACGCGGCCCGCTCGTAGACGCCGGCCAGCAGTTCGACGGTGGCCGTCCGGTCGGCGAGCCGGACCTTCCCGCCCGCCGGGACCTCCGGACGCAGCCGTGCCCGGTCCAGGGTCACGCGCGCCGGCTGCGCCGAGGACGCCACGCCGTACCCGAAGCGTTCGTAGATGACCGCCTCGGACGCGCGCAGCGTGGCGACGGCCTCGCCCCGGCCGGCGGCGTCGCGGAGCTGCCGCTCCATGAGCCGGCTGACGATGCCCCGGCGCCGGTGCGTCGGCAGCACGCCGACATGGGTCACCGCCGCGTGCGGGACGCGGGCGCCGCCCGGGACGACGAGCCGGCTGGTGTAGGAGTCGGCGCCGGCCACCACCTCGCCGCCGTCGAGGGCGCCGAGGTAGCGGCCCGCCTCCGTGATCTCCGTGGCGTCGACGTCCCGGAAGGGCAGGCCGACCATGGCGCGCAGGAAGACCCGGAACGCCGCGTTGACCTCGTCGGGCGCCGTCAGCGTGCGGAACTCGACGCTCATCGCTCCGCGGCTTCCGTGCCGGCCGCGGCGGTCGCGGTGTCCGCCGCAGCGCCCTGCGTGGCGTCCGCCGCCTTGGCGAGGTCGGCGAACTGCCGGGGCCGCGGCAGCTCGCCGGTCAGGACGTGGCGGCCGATCTCGCGCTGCCGGTAGGGCAGCGGGTCGTGCGTGGTGTGCGTGCGGGCGTTGCGCCAGTAGATGTCGAGCCCGACCGCGTTCGCCGTGGAGCGCGCGCCGGTCGCCTGGTAGATGTTGTGCGTGACGTCCAGGACCGTCTCGGTCGTGACGGCCTTGGCCTGGTCGATGAGGATCGCCAGCCGCCCCCACCGCTCCTCGGTCAGGTCCGCGCCGAGCGCGAGCGCGGCCTCGAACTCCTCGCTCGCCGCGTCGGCGAGGGCGGTCGCGGCGGCGAGCGACGCCGACAGCCGGCCGAGCAGCTGCAGGTGGTAGGGGTCCTCGGTGACGTCCCGGCTGGTCGCCTCCGGCCAGGGCCGGCCCTTCTCGCGCACGTACCGCGCCGCCGCCTGCAGCGCCCCGTCGGCGATGCCGGCGTACAGGTGCGCGAAGATCAGCTGGCTGAACAGTCCGCGCAGGCCGTCGCGCCGCCGGTCGGCCTCGCCGTTGCCGAGGCCGGCGAGGACCTCGTCGGCGTGCGCGACGACGCCGTCGAACGTGACGCTCCCGCTCGCGGTCAGCCGCTGGCCGAGGTTGTCCCAGTCGTCGCCGAAGGCGAGGCCGGGACGGTCGGGCGGGATGACGACGTTCACCGGCTCGTCGCCGTAGAGCAGCACGGTGATCAGGTCGGCGACGGCGACGCCGGTCGCGAACGTCCGCCGGCCGGTGATCCGGTAGCCGTCGCCGTCGCGCTCCACGGTGACGCCGGGGTCGCGCGGGTTGCTGACGCTGCCCTGGAACCAGCCCTCGGTACCGACGCCGCGGGCGATGCGCTCCCGCTGCTCGGGAGTGCCGAGGATGTGCGTCCAGACGCCGTTGGAGTAGTGGTAGGTCAGCAGCTGACCGATCGAGCCGTCCGCCGCGGAGATGATCCGCGACAGCTTGAGCGCCTGCGTCAGGCTGCCGCCTCCCCCGCCGAGCTCGCGGGGCGCCGCGAAGCCGAGCAGGCCGGCCTCGCGGAGCAGGCGCAGCTCCGCCACGGGGTCCTGGTTGGCCCGGTCCCGGGCGAGCGCGGTCTCGGCGAGCTCCGCGGCGACGCGTTCGGCCACCGAGGTCCAGGTGGCGAACTCCTCGTCGGTGACACCGGCGTAGTAGGCGATGTCGACGGCGGGTTCTGCGGTCATGTCGGTCCTTTTCGGGTGTGAAGTGGGCGAAGCGATGTCAAGGGCGCGCCGCGGGCGCGGCGGCGGGCGCGACGAGTCCGCGGCTCCGCAGCTCGGCGGCGGCGCCCTCGGCGAAGTGGTAGGCCTCTTCCAGGTGCGGTTGCCCGGAGAGGATGAAGTGGTCGATGCCGAGGTCGTGGTACTCCTCGATCCGGTCGGCGACTTCCCGGTGGCTGCCGACGATCGCGGTGCCCGCGCCCCCGCGGACCAGGCCGTAGCCGGCCCAGATGTTCGGGTACACCTCCAGGTTCCGGCGGTCTCCGCCGTGCAGCGCGAGCATCCGGCGCTGCCCGACGGACTCGCTGGCCGCGAGCGCCTCCTGCGTCGCGCGGACGCGGGACTCGTCGATCCGGTCGAGCAGCCGGCCGGCCTCCGCCCACGCCTCGGCCGAGGTGTCGCGGCCGAGCACGTGGAAGCGGATCCCGAACGACAGCGTGCGGCCCGCCTCCTCGGCCAGCCCGCGCATCCGCTTCAGGCGTTCGGCGATCTGCGCCGGCGTCTCGCCCCACGCGAGGTAGGTGTCGACGGTCCGCGCCGCGACCTTCTCCGCCGCCGGGCTCGCGCCGCCGAAGAAGACGGGCGGCGGCGCGTACGACGCGAACGGGATCGCCGCCCCCTCGACGTCGAAGTGCTCGCCGTGGAAGTCGAAGGGCTCCGCGGCGTCGGCGACGCCGCGGAAGACCCGCAGGAACTCCTCCGTCCGCTCGTAGCGCCGGTCGTGGTCGAGGTGGTCGCCGAAGCGCCGCTGCTCCACCGAGTCGCCGCCCGTGACGATGTTGATCAGCAGGCGTCCGCCCGACATCCGCTGGAACGTCGCGGCCTGGTGTGCGGCGAGCGTCGGCGAGACCAGCCCGGGCCGGAACGCGACCAGGAACTTCAGCCGGCTCGTGACCGCCGACAGCGCGGCGGTCGTGATCCAGGCGTCCTCGCACCACGTCCCGGTCGGGGTGAGGACCGCCTCGAAGCCGAGCTGCTCGGCGGCGCGGGCGATGCCGCCGAGGTACTCGACGGTCGGCGGGCGGAAGCCGGACCGGACGGCGGACAGCGTCCGCTGCGAGCCGTCGCCGGAGCCGACGATGTCGCGGTTGTCGCCGTTCGTCGGCAGGTACCAGTGCAGGTGGATGGGCACGGTCTGATCCCTCGTTCTCGGTGGGCGGGTGGGGCGCGCCGGTCACTCCGGCGCGGGTCGGGTGCTCCTCCCGGCGCGGGCGGCGTCGAGGATGCCGAGGGCGGCGAGGCGCTCCCGCTCGGCCTCCGACAGCGTCTGGATCGATCCCACCCGCGCGGCGACGTCCGGCCGGCGGGCGCGCAGCCACAGGTAGCGGGCGAGACCTGCGGCGATCAGCAGCAGGAACACGTAGGGCAGGTACCGGTAGGCGCCCTCGGGAACCGGGACCAGGTTCTTGTAGATGACGTAGCCGATGCCGAGGACAGCGAGGACGGACACCGCCAGGCCGGCGGGCGTCAGCGACCTGATCCTGCGCAGCCACAGCGGGGTGGCGATCGCCACCAGCAGGTACGCGAAGAGGTAGGAGTAGCTGGAGACGATGCTGACGTAGACGTCCCACTTGAACCGGCCGACGTCGCTGACGGTGCCGATCAGGCCGACCGCGAAGCCGACGAGGCTCACGAACGCGATCGCGACGTGCGGGGTGCGGAAGCCGGCGTGCACGCGTCCGAGCGCGCCCGGCAGGGCCCGCTCGCGCGCGAGGGTGAACAGGCTGCGCGCACCGGAGTTGATGACCGCCGAGGAGAACACGATCATCGCGGTGCCGAGCGACAGGTCGACGACGTAGGTCACCCAGTGGACGCCGGCGTTCTGCGCGACGACCGGCAGCGGGGTGCCGTCGGCGTCCAGCTTGTGCGGCCCCTGGAAGCCGAGCACCTCCGGATAGGTCGCGATCAGGTAGACCAGCGACAGGCCGATGACCAGCCGCAGGATCGCGCGTGGAACGTTCCGGTGGGCGTCCCTGGCCTCGTGGCCGAGCGACGCGGCGCTCTCGAAGCCGGCGTACGAGCCGACGGCGGTGACCGCGGCGATCAGCGTGACGCTGCGGCCGAGGTGGTCCAGGCCGAACTGACCGGAGTCGACGTGCGCGCCGTAGTGGACGTACGAGGCGACGAGGATGACGGAGATCGCCAGCAGCGAGACGACCTCGAAGGCGAGGCCCGCCTTCACCGACAGGCTCACCCCGCGGTAGGGGATGAGGAACGCCGCGGCCGACGCGAGCACGAGCAGCAGCACCTTGACCGCGAGGTGGTCGGTGTGCAGGCCGATCTCCTGCAGGAACGAGTTGAAGTACAGGACGGCGCCGAGCACGCCGCCGGCGGCGAACCCGATGTAGCCGATGACGAGCGCCCAGCCGGTGACGAAGGCCGCGGCGGGCCCGAGGCCGTTGCCGGCGTAGGTGCCGAGCGATCCGGACGACACCGTCCGGCGGGCCTGCAGCGCGATCACCGCGGCGATGAGGTACGCGAGGACACCGCCGACGATGGCCGCCCAGAAGGCGCCCATCCCGGCGACGAGGAACAGCGAGCCGGGCACCCCGGCGATCGCGACGCTGGGCGCGGCGGCGGCCAGGCCCTGGGCGAAGACGCCGAGGCCGGACACGGCGTCCGTGGGGAGTTCACCGGCCGGGGTGGCCGGGGCGGGCCGCGGAGAAGGCGGCCGGTCTGCGTGCAGGGTCGATTCGTCTGTGGTCATGGTGAGGAGACCTCTCGGTGCTGTCCGGAGAAGGGGGTCGGCGGGGCACGCGCCATTGGCACGCCGCACACACCTGGGTGGGACGACGGCGTAGACGGGACTGGGAGCCGTAAGACCGGGAGGTTCAGCGACAGCGCGAACCGAACAGGCGGCACAAGTCGAGGTACCGCCGACCGTAGAGGTCAGCTGCCTGGGACACGGCGAGGAGATTACCCTAAAACAGACCGGTTTAGTAGAGATTAAGGCCACTCCCCGATCGCCCGCCCTCCGCGCCCACCAGCGCGGAGGGCGCCCGCACCCCGGGATCCGAGCGGACGTGGCGTTGACCGAAAGCCCGGCGAACCCTCACAATCCTAACTATGCAAGTCGGAATAGTAGGGAATTCGACGCCGGAGGGGGCATCACGATGACGACGCTCTGCTTGGAGCTGCGCCGCGTCTATGGCGCCTACCCGACCGGGGTGGCGGTGGTGGCGGGCCTGGCCGGCGGGCGCCCGGCCGGCATCGCCGCGAGCTCGTTCGTCCCGGTGTCCCTGGACCCGCCGCTCGTGTCGGTGTGCGTCGCGCACACCTCCACGACGTGGCCGCTGCTGCGTGATTCGCCGCGCATCGGCATCAGCGTGCTCGGCGCCCACCAGGAACATGTGGGCCGGCGGCTGGGCGCCCGCACCGGCGATCGGTTCGCCGGTGTGGCCTGGCGCTCCACCGCGGACGGCTCCGTGCTGATCGAAGGCGCGTCCGCCTGGTACGACTGCACCGTCGAGCAGCAGGTCCGCTCAGGCGACCACGACATCGTCGTCTTCCGCGTCCACGACCTCGACGCGGCCGCGGACGTCCCGCCGCTGGTCTTCCACGCGGGTGCCTTCCGCAGGCTCGGCTGAGCGTTCCACGGTCGCGCTGGAACGCTCCATCAGCGCTGCGGGAGGTGGCGGCCCGCCACCGCGAGGGAAGCGTTCACCGCCGGCGGGTTCACAGGCGACCGTCGGCGGGCGCGGATCGGGAGGCCAGATACTCCAGCGTGCGCAGCCGTTCCTCCTCGGTCACGAAACCCGACATGTTCGCCACCAGGTGCGTCACCCCCGCGTCGACCAGCCGGGCGAGGCTCTGGTCGAGAACGCGCTCGTCCCCGATCAGCGCGACGTCCGCCGGCGAGGCCGCGCCCTCCCTGTCGAGGACGTTGCGGTAGGCCGGCACCGCCGCGTAGAAGCCGAGCGCCGCGGCGGCCCGGTCGCGTGCGGCCTCCGCGTCGTCGGTGAGGCACACGGGAAGGCTCGCGACCACCGCCGGGGCGGGACGTCCCGCGGCGGCCTTGTCCAGGGCGGGACGGATGTGGCCGGCGATGGTCCGCGGCCCGGCCAGCCAGGTGACGGTGCCGCCGGCCAGCTCCCCCGCGGCCCGCAGCATCGCCGGGCCCATCGCCGCGACGAGCACCGGCGGCGGCCCGGCCCCGGGCACGTCCGCGGGCCATCCCCGGGTGTCGGCGGTCACCGTCCGGCCGTGGAAGCCGGCCTCGCCCCGCGTCAGCAACGGCTGGAGGGCTTCGAGGTACTCGCGCATCCGCAGCGCCGGCCGGTCGAAGGAGATCCCGTAGCGGTCCTCCGCGGTGGCGCGGTGCCCGACGCCGAGCCCGAGGCACAGCCGTCCGCCCACCGCCACCTGGGTGGTCTTGGCCTGGCTGGACATGGCGATGGGGTGGCGGGAATGGACGGCCACGACCGCGGTACCGAGGAGGACGGACGGCACCCGGGCGCCGATCGCGGCCCAGGCGGTCAGCGCGTCGATGTCGTACACCTGCCCGAGCCACAGCGAGGCCATGCCCGCGGCCGCCGCCTCGCGCGCCCGGCCGAGCAGGTCGGCCAGCGCGTCGGGGACGTCGGGGACCGGTGGAGCCAGAGCCAGTCCGATGGGGATCATGCGCGTTCCAACTTTCCGGAGTCGATCGATGGGTGGCCGCTGGGCGACGGAGGCGGCGGCTTCACGAGGGCGGCCCGGCCAAGGGGTCCTCGTGCGTGATCGAGGCGTCGCCGGTGAGGACGAGGCCGGTGGGCTCCGGGCCGTCCGGCCGCCCCCACCAGTTCCCGTCGGCCCGCACGGGGACGGAGGTCAGTTCGGCGGAGCCGTGGCCGCCGGACAGGTCGTTGCGTCCCGGGTCGTGCTGGGTCCCGAGGTCGATCGTGGTCGAGCGGACGGTTCCGGGAACCTGGTAGGCGTACGCGGCCGGGCCGTTCGTCGCGCCGCCGAGGTCGGTGTCGCGCACCTTCACCGCCAGCCTCCCGAGCCGGCCCGCGGTGGGCGAGCCGAGCGCGGGTTCGGCCGCGGACTGGACGGCGGTGACCGGCGCCGAGTTCCTGATGTAGAGGTTCGCCTGCCGGTTGCCCGTGACGGCGCTGCCCCGCACGGTGAGGGTCGTCTCCCGCTGGCTGCGGCGGGTGGCGTCGACGATCCCGGCGACGCAGTCGGTCAGGCGGCTGTTCGTGACGGACGTGGAGATGGTGTTGCCGCCGCCGTCCTCGAACTCCGGGCTGGTGTTCGAGATGACCAGGCAGCTCGCGGTGTTGTAGAAGGGCCACTGCAGGCCGCGGTCGAACGCGGCGCCGGAGGGCAGCGCGGCGTGCGCCGCCGTCACGTCGTCGAGGTCGAGGACGAGGCGCTGCCCGCGGCCGAACGTCAGCGCCTCGATCACGTCGCCGGTGACGTTCGTGAACGAACTGTGGGTGACCTTGATGTTCGCGCGCGCCGACTCCTGCATGAGCACGAACTCCGCGCCGTTGGCGGAGAAGCCGCCGCGGATGGCGTCGGCGCTGAACCGGTCGACGCGGATGTCGGCGGTGGAGGAGCCGCCGATGTTGGCGAACAGGCCTTCCGGGTCGGCGCCGGCGCTGCCGATGCCGGTGACCGTGGTGTCGTCGATGCGTGCGGACAGTCTGGACGAGTCGGCGGTCTGGATGCCGACGGCGAGCACCGAGCGCAGCCCGTGCGCGGTGCCCTCCCGCAGGCCGGCGACCTTGTTGCCGGAGAGGGCGGCGTCGAAGCGGGCAGTTCCGGCCAGGCGGAGGTCGATGCCGTCACCGCAGGCGGCGTCGTGCACGTGGTTGCCGTCGATGCGCCCGCGCGCGCTGCGGGAGGTGTTGTCGATCATGATGCCGGCCCAGCCGTTGGGCAGCCCGGCGCTCGCGTAGGTCCGGAAGGGGAAGATGTGGATGCCGACCCCGCAGGAGGTGTTCTGGCCGTGGACGTCGTTGCCGGTCACCCGCACGCCGGTCACGTTCGCCCCGTACACCCCGGAACGGTAGGCGTCCGCGACCACGAGGTTCCGGACGGTCGTCCCGTCGGCGAGCACGACCGCGTTGCCACCGTTGGAGAAGCCCGACGTGTTGGTGATCGTCGGGGCGTCGGCGGGCGCGGCGGGCGAGGTCACCGCCGGCCCTTCCCCGACGAGCGTCTGCCCCGGTTTGAGCGTGATGCCGCCGTCCAGCGGCCTGCCCGCCGGCAGGATCGCGATGGTGTCGCCCGGCGCCGACCAGCCTTGCGCCTGGAGCAGCGCGTTGAAGGGCGCCCGCCGCGTGCCGTCGCCGCCGGACGCCGCCGCCGCGCTCACATACCAGGTCCTGTGCCCCGGCTTTGCCGCCGTCGGCGGGACGAACGTGGACGACGGTGCGGTGACCGGCCGCGCGTCGGTCGCCGGGGCGTGGGCGGCTGCGGCACGCGAAGGATGCGACGTCTCGGACCCGAAGGCCGCGAGGACGAGGAAGGCCCCCAGGGCGAGGTACGCGTATCGGCGCGGATGCGATCTCACGACGTGCTCCTCTTCGCCGTGGTGGAGGAAGACTCTGCCGTAGTGGAGGAAGGCCCTGCCGTCCCGTGCTCGCGGCGGAGCAGGAAGCGCTGGACCTTCCCGCTCGGCGTCCTCGGGAGCCGCGGAATGAAGTGGACCCTGCGCGGGTAGGCGTGCGCGGCGTACCGCGTCTTCACGAGCCGCTGAAGGTCGGCGACCAGCTCGTCCGACTCCGGGGTTCCCGGGCGCAGCACGACGCAGGCGATCAGGACCTCGCCGCGCAGCTCGTCGGGGACCCCGACGACGGCGGCCTCGTCGACGGCGCCGTGCTCCATCAGGACGCTCTCGACCTCGGACGGATCGATGCGGTACCCGGCCATGAGGATCACGTCGTCATCACGGGAGCCGAACGACAGCCGCCCGTCGGCGTCCCGGGAGGCGGTGTCGCCGGTGAGGTACCAGCGGCCGCCGGAGGCGAACCGGTTCCCCGGCGCTCCCGCCGCCGCGTTCCCGTAGCCGGTGAACCACATCAGCGGGCTGCCCTCCACATCGACGGCGAGCCGCCCGGGCTCCCCGTCGCGGGCGGGCTCGTCGGCGTCGGAGCGCAGCACGTCGAGCCGCCATCCCGGCAGCGGACGGCCCATGGAACCGGGACGCGGGTCGGCGTACAGGCCGGGGTGCCACGCGTTGGCCGCCACCATCCCGAGCTCGGTCTGCCCGTAGTGATCCAGGACGGGCACGCCGAGGACCTCTGCGGCCCACTCCAGGACGTCACGGGTGAGGGGCTCACCCGCCGAGGACAGGCAGCGCAACCGCAGGCCGTCCGGCACCGGCGCCCCCCGCAGCGCGCGGTAGACGGTCGGCGCGGCGGCGAAGTTCGTCACGCCGAATTCCGCCAGCACCGACCAGGTCAGCTCCGGTGAGAAGGAGCCGCGCAGCAGCAGCGCACGGTGTCCGAGCGCCAGCGGACCGATGATCGCGTAGTAGAGGCCGTAGGCCCACCCCGGGTCGGCCGCGTTCCAGAAGACGTCGGACGCCCGGTGATCCAGCCCGTACTCCTGATAGATCCGCATGGACGCCACCGCTCGCAGCGGAACGGGCACGGCTTTAGGGGCTCCGGTCGTCCCGGAGGTGAACAGCTCGATGAGGGCGCCCCGGCCGCCGACCGCGGCCGGCTCCCGCCACGGCCGGCTCCGCAGCAGGTCCCTGAATTCCAGGTCGTCCCCGGAGGCGACGCCCGTGGTCACGACCCGGACGGCGCCTTCCGCGACGACGGGGACCGCGTCGAGCTTCGCCCGCTGCGCCGGATCGCAGACCACGACCTTCGTGCCGTTGGCCGAGACGCGCGCGGCGACCGAGGCCGGCGCGAACGCGGTGAACAGCGGCACCTGGACCGCGCCGAGCCGCCAGATCGCCAGGATCGCCACGACCAGCTCGGCGGACTTGCCCATCAGCGTCGCGACCCGGTCGCCGCGCCCGACACCGAGGTCCGCCAGCGCGGCCGCCACCCGCGCGGACGCGTCGGCGAGCTCCCCGAAGGTCACGTCGCGGGCGGTCAGATCCGCCTCCACGACCGTGAACGCGACGGCCTCCGGCGGATGCCGGTCGCACAGCGACTCCGCCGCGCTCGCATGCGGCGAACCGAAGGCGTCCAGCAGCTGGACGACCTGATCGTGCGGACTCGTCATGGCGGCTCCCGGATGAACGCAGGTGAGGTTTCCGGAATGGTCGCCTCCGCAGGGCACGTCCGGCACCCCCAGATGGGGGGTGCCACCCCCCTCCTCGATGACGTAGGAAGAGATCGTGACCGGGCACCACGCACCTGATGACACCGTCCAGCTCCACCGCGCGCTCACCCGCCTCCGCGACTCGACCAGGCTCCCGCTGACGTTCGGCGGGCCGGTCGGCGCGGACCAGCGGCTCCGGCTGTCGGAGTTCTCCGGAGAGCACCGCGGCGCGATGCGCGGCGTCGCCCTGCGCGTGGGTCTCGGACTCGGCGGCAAGGTCGTCGCCCGGCGCCGCCCGATGGTGCTCAACGACTACGTGAGCGCCGAGGGCATCAGCCACGACTACGACCGCTTCATCAAGGTCGAGGACCTGCGGGCGATGGTGGCGGTGCCGGTGACCGTCCGCCGCACCGTCCGCGGGGTCCTGTACGGCGCGATCCGATCCGCCGTCCCGCTCGGGGACCGGATCGTCCAATCCGTCCACGACGCCGCACGGGACCTCGAGCAGGACCTCGCCGTCCACGACGAGATCGCACGCCGCCTCGACGGATTCGCGGAGCAGCTCAATGCCGCCGAGCAGCCCCGGAAAGGACCAGGCGGACGGCAATGGGAGCTGATCCGGGAGAGCTACGCCGAACTCCGCCTGCTGCGGCACGACCTCGCGGACGAGCAGTTGCGCCACCGCCTGGACTCCGCCTGCGACAAACTCGGCCGGGCCTGCGCCGCGACGGCCCCCGCCGGCCCCGCGCCGGTCCTGTCCGCGCGGGAGACCGATGTCCTCGCGTGCGTCGCGCTCGGCTGGACGAACCCCGAGGTGGCCGCCGATCTCGGCATCGCCGTCGAGACCGTGAAGGGGTATCTCCGCGGCGCGATGCGCAAGCTTCACAGCCACTCCCGGCTGGAGGCCGTGGTCAACGCCCGCCGTCTGGGCCTGCTCCCTTGAAGGCCGCTCCCGCGTCACGCTGGAAGGGCATCGGCTGTGACGGCCGGCCGGTGACCACGTCGCCAAGGGCCCGGACCGAGCGCTCGGTCCGGGCCCGGGCGGGTTACCGCGGGGTCAGCTGCAGTGCGTCCAGCCGCTGTACCACCACTGGTTGTTGGTGCCGCCGCCCCACTGGACGCACTTCCCGACGGCGGGAGCGGAGACGGGACCGGCGTAGTAGGCGTAGCTGTCGGTGTCCTCGATCGGGTTGCTGCCCTGGACGTACAGGTAGGCGCCCGTCCGCGTCTTGGTGCCCACCGACGTGGTCTTCACCGTCACCACGCAGTTGCGGCCGGACGAGCCGTTCCAGAGCAGGTAGACCGTCGAGCCGGTCAGCGCCTTGTGGTCGATGACCGAGTAGCCCGAGCCGCAGACGGCGGACGGCGACGTCGCGGCCGAGGCCGGAGCGGCCAGGGCGACGCCGGCGGCGCCGGCCGCGGCCGCGGAGGTGATGAGGGCGAGAGCTGCCTTGCGCATCACGCTGATCTCCTTCCGCTCCGGCCATGTGCCGGAGCAGTCAAGATCGTCCTTCGTGCGCGCCGACGCCCGGGCGAACGGCAGATGATCACCAAATGATCTTCTAGGGCCGCACCGGGACGTCCCCATGCCCTTAAGGACAAGGAGACCAGGGTTTGGCAACTGACACGGTCAGCATGGCCACATGCAGTCACCGCCCTGCGAACCCCTCTGAGGGCGAGGTGTTCCCTTTACCGTTTCTCTTGCACGGCACATCTCACTGGCACCTCGGTATTAAAGGGAATGCGGCGATGGCTGAGTATGTCGAAGTTCGCCTCTCCGATGGGGAGGGTGTTCCCTTCGAGGTCGAGGAGACCGACGCCCCGGTACCGGCAGGACGCCGCTGGCAGGCCACCACCGAACGGGCACAGGAGACGCTGGAGCAGAGCGTGGACCGCGTCCTGCGGATCGCCCGGGCCGTCGCCCAGCGAGCGGAGGCCTCGGCCGACCGCGCCGAGAAGGTCACCGTCGAGGTCGGGCTCACCATGACGGCGGACGTCGGAGTGGTGGTCGCCAAGACCGCCAGCGCCGCGCACATCAAGATCAGCATTGAGCGGCCGAGCGAGTCACCGGGCACCGGCGACGCCGGACCTTCCACCTCCGCCTGAACGGGCCGGAGCCGAGGTGCGCGTGCGCGCGGCCGGGCCGATCCTGCCCCGAGCCTCGGGGATCTGCGCCGTCGGCGCGTTCTGCCTGTCGTTGTACGCGCTGAACGTCGAACCCGTCCACGAACTCGTCGGTTCGGCCACGGCGGTCGCGTTCCGCAACGACCCGAACGGCTCGTGGCAGGTCGCGATCGAGGTGCGGGGAAGCCGGTGGGGGCGGATGGACGGCCATCTCTACAGCCCCGACTTCCGCGAGGTCGCCGGCAGCGCGTCCGTGATCGCGGCACTGGTGGTCACGATCCTCCCGTACGCGGTGCTCCTGGGCAGCGGAATCGCCTGCCTGTTCTGGGGCCGGTCGCCGAGGAGGGTCGCATTCCTCGCCGGTTCGGCGGCGCTGTGGGGCACTACCGCCTGTACGGTTCCGGGCCGCTGGACCGGCCTCTCGTTCTTCGACGCGCCGACGGTGCTGTGGCTCGGCTCGGCCTCGCTGCTGGCGGCGGGGGCCGCGACTCTCCTGCCGTGGATCTGGTTGTGGCGGACGAACCCGCCACTTGCCCCGGAGACGGGGCCGCGGCGCCGGCCCGCCGCGGCGCTCGTGATCGCCTTCGTGCTCTTCATCTGGCTTCTGCTTCGGCCCTCGACGGGCTTGGGTCTGTTGAGCGGAAGTCTCGCGTTCGTCTGCGTCGTCACCGTCCCGCTGCTGGCCGTTCTCATGCCCACATACCCGCTGGCGCGGCCGCTGCTGGCGGGCTGGCTGCTGCTTCCGGGGACGGCTCTGGTCGCCGACACCACGAGCCTGCTGCTGACGCTCTTCGCCCGTCCAGGCGCCGGCGATCCGTTCCCGGACGGGACGTGGTCGCCGTGGCCTCCCCTGCTCGGGATCGGCGCCGGGCTGTCGACCCTGATCGCGTTGCTCCTCAGTGTCCGGCGCGAACGGGCGGCCGTGGCCCATGGCTGAGCTCGTCGAGCGAGCCCTGGTCCGGGTCTGGCGGGGTGACGAGCCCGTCGGGGTCGGCTTCCTGATCGACGCCGACCGTCTCATCACGTGCGCGCACGTCGCGGCGTACGCGCTGGAACGCGACCGGGCTCCGCTCGGCGCGCTGATCGAGGTCGACCTCCCGCTGATCGCCGAGGGCGGGCGGATGCCCGCGACCGTCACGTTCGTGGCCGACGACGCCGACGTGGCCGGGCTGCGGATCGCCGCGGACGATCTCCCCGGCGGGGCCATGCCCCTGCAGATCGTCGCCGCCGAGGAGACGACGGGCCACCCGGTCCGCCTGTACGGCTGCCCCGCCGGACGGCCCCAGGGGGTGTGGGCCCAAGGCCTGATACGAGGCAACGGCGCCGGGGGGCGGTTCCAGATCGACGACGACCGGTCGACCGGGATCGCCATCGGTCGCGGTTTCAGCGGCGGCCCCGTCCTGGACGTCGAACTCGGCGCCGTCGTCGGGATGCTCGTCGAGAGCGAGAGCAGGCCGGAGCGGCGCACCGGCTACGCGCTGTCCGGCCCGGCCCTGCATCGGGCATGGCCCGGCCTGGCCGAGGCGTCCGGGCCGGCCATCCCGTTCCGCGGTCTGGACCCGTTCGAGGAGAACCACCGGGAGCAGTTCTTCGGCCGGGAGCGGCTCACGGCCCAACTGCTGGACGAGCTGAACCGGGGCGGTCTGATCGTGGTCACCGGCCCCTCGGGGTGCGGCAAGTCCTCTCTCGTCCGGGCCGGGCTCGTGCCGGAACTGCGGGCGGCGGACGTCGCCGTCGCCAAATGCAGGCTCTCCGCCGGCGAGACGCCCTGGTCGGCGCTGGCCGCCGCACTGTGCGCCGAGCCGAGCTTGAAGGCGGCCAGGGCCGGCGTCGCGGCCGCATGGGCGAACGACCCGGACCTGCTCGCCGGGCGCCTGGCGGAGCGTCCCGGCGACGTGTTCGGCCCGCTGGCCGAGCAGGGCGGACTCCGCCGGATCGTCATGGTGGTCGACCAGGTCGACGAGGCCTTGGCGCGGTCGGAGCGGGAGACCGTCGCGCTGCTGGCGGTTCTCACCGAGCTGGTCGGCCCGGGACGGTCCGTACCGTTCGCTCTCGTGGTGACCGTGGGCCCCGTGTCACTGGGCACTCTGCTCGAAGACCGCCGCATCGGGCAGAGGTTCGGGGACGCGGCCATACCGATCCGTGCCCCCGACGACACCGAACTGCGCGCCCTGATCGAACGACCGCTCGCTCCCGTCGGCATGCCCGTCTACCAGGACGGCCTCGTCGACGCCATCCTGGCCGACCTGGTCGGCGAGCCGAATCCGCTGCCGCTGCTCGAGTTCACGCTCACCCTGCTGTGGGAGCGCCGCGTCGCCGGACTGCTGCGCCACGACGTCTACCACGAGCTCCGCAGCGAGGACGGAGCGGTGGCCTCGTTCGCCGAGGAGATCTGGCGCGGCCGCGGCTCCTCCGAGGCCGACCTGGAGCTGCTCTGCCAGCTGATCAGCCCGGTACCCGGCGGCCGGTACGTCCGCCGGGTGGCGGAACTGGACGACCTCGGCGCCTACGCGCCGCTGGCCAGGTCCCTCGCCGCCACCCGCCTTCTGACGTTGTCGGGCGGTGACGGCCGCCCCACCACGGTGGAGCTCGCTCACCAGACGCTCGTCCGGGCCTGGCCGAGGCTGCACCGGGAATTCCAGCGGCGCGAGAAGTTCCGCGAGTGGCAGGACGAGCTCGACGCGCGCTCTCGCCGCTGGCACCTGAACCGCGCACGCGACGACCTCCTGCGCGGCCGCGCCCTCCTCACCGCCTGGGGCGAACGCCGTGCCCACCTGGCCGAACTGAGCCCTCGCCAACGCGTCCTCATCAACGCCAGCGCCCGTGCCTCCGCGCACCGTTCCGTCCTGCGAGGCCTGGCCCTGGTGCTGGTCGTCGTGCTGGCGGTGTCCCTGGTGAACGCGCTCAACGGAGGTGTCGCCACCAGGAACGACCGCAACGCGGCCCTCGCCGCGCACGAGATCCTGAACTACGAGCGGACCGCGTCGATGCCGGACGGCCTGCTCTCAGCTCTGCAGGCGTACGGGCTCTACGACGACGAGTTCACCCGGGAACGCCTGCTCGAACGCTACCGGGGCCTGCGGTACGTCGAATCGGTCTTCACTCTCACGCCCTTCGTCGAACCCACTGACGGAAGGTCCCGCATCAACCGCAGCGGTACCCGGCTGGTGGAGACCTTCGACAGGTCCGCGATGATCTGGGACCTCTCGGGAGCCGCCCCCGTCCGGACCTTCAGGATGCCGCCTGAGCGTCCGGCACGTGCCGGCCCGATCCTGCTCCAACCCTTCTCGGTGGCCGCCAAGCCCGTCTGGCTCAACGACGACCGGATCGCGTTCATCACCGATCCGACGGCGACGACTCCGGGAAGGATCGTCATCACCGATGCGCGCACCGGCCGGCCCGAACGTGCTCTCCTCCTGGACACCGATGTCTTCGACCTGCTCGCCGATCCGTCCGGCCGATGGCTGGCGCTGCTGACCAACGAAGGCACGCTGCTCGCCGACCTCGACCGGCCCGGCACGGCTCCGCGCCGCCTGGCCAGGCCGCCGGTCGACGAGAACGGCTCCTACTTCCAGTCCGGAACGGCACTGCTCGGTGTGCTGCCCTCCGGCGAAGCGGTCCTGAGCGTGGCAAGCGGATTCCCGACGATCCTGAGCGCGTCCGGCACTCGCCCGTTCTCCCCGCCGGGGCCGCACGCCACCAGGGCGCCCACGCCGCGCGACCTGGACACCTTCATCGACTGCGGCATCGAGGGCCGCTCCTACGACCTCAGGCTTCGAAGCTTGAGCGACAACGCGGTACTCGCCCGGCACACCATGACTCCGCACATGAACGATTCGGCGGACTGCCCCCGCTCGAGTGTCTTCAGCTCCGACGGCGCGCTCGTGGCCTACCGCGACCTCGTCGACGAGGATCTCGTCCACGTGGGCGAGGCCGGTGCCGACGAAGGCTCCATGCGCACCGTCCAACTGCCGCCCGACCAGCGGCCGGCCGCGCTCATCGCCGAACCGAACGGCGACTACCGGCTGATCACCGTCCAGAACCACGCCGCCATGGTCGTCCGGGTCCCGGCACCGGACGCCCTGGACAGGACGATCCATCGGCTCCTATTCGGCACGCTTCACCCCGCCGGGCTGAGTCTGACCGCCTGGCAGTTCGTGCGGTTCTCCCAGGATGGCTCCCACGTGCTGCTCATCGACCCGGCCTCGCGGGCCGAGGTCTGGGACACCCGCACCCGCCACCGCACCGGCACGGTCCCCATCCCCGTCTCGGCCGACGACACCGGGCCGGGCGGATCCCGTCCTCCCCAGGACCGGTTCCCCAGGCTCGCCGAGCGGCTGGCGCTCTCACCCGACGGCCGGATCCTGGCGAGCACCTCGTCAAAGACGCGGACCACGACCTTGTTCCGGCTCCCGGACCTGACCGCGGTCGCCACCATCGGCCAGGGCGGCGACAGCGTCGCCTTCGCCGACGACCGCAGAATCATGATCAGCGGCTCTCTGTGGAGCATCCATCCCCTGCGCCGGCTGACACGGCGCCCCCTCCCGACGCCCTTCACCAAGGACGTCCAGGTCCGCCCGCGCAACCGGGACATGATCGTCCTGGGGACGAACCAATCCGGCCGGGGGTTCCTGACACGCTTCTGGTGGGACGGCACTCCCGTCCCCGGCTCGGACGTCGCATTCGGCGCGAGCGGCCTCGACAAGTCGCTGCTGACCATCGATCCCTCGGAACGCTTCGCCGCCCTTGTCCCCATCCAAGCCACCCCCACCGAAGTCCAGGTCTGGGACCTCGCCACCCGCACCCTGGTCGGCAGGCTGCCCTCACCTGCCGGCCTGGTTCCGGTCGCCCTCTCCTTCGCCGGCGACCCGCGCCACCTCGACGTCACCTACACCACCCAGAACCTCCGCTGGACGGCGTCCTCGGGCCTGGCCGTGCGCCGCTGGACCCGCGATCCGTGGTTCGGGCTGCTGCGCCCGTTCGACCCGGCCCCGCGCGCCACGATCCTCACCGGCGGCCACCCTGCCTCCGAGCCCTGGCGGATCTCCCCCGACGGCCGCCTCGAACCGACCGCTCCCGCCGCCTGGCTGCGCACCCTGTGCACCCTGGCGTACCGGCTCTCGTCCTCCCCCGCCTGCCCGTGACAGCCCGTGCCGGCGGGAACCACACCTGAACGGAAGGGAACCCCATGGAGCTGGACGGCGCCGCCCGGCGGGAACTGATCCTGAAGGTGCTCGGATGGGGAACGCTCGTCTACTTCCTGATCATCGGATTCGCTCTGCAGGAGCACGCGCTCTTCGAGCTGAGGGCCGCACCCGGTGCGGCCCGGCTCCAGCAGGCGCAGCGCGCCCATGCCGGTGCGCTCGAGTCCAGGGCGCGGTCCCTCGCCGCGACCGATCCCGTAACGTCCGCCGACCTCAAGGTTCAAGCCGCCAAGATCAGGTTCGAAGTCGACACCGCCGTCCACGACCAGTCCGACAGCCGCTTCCGCGCGGTAGGCCTCGTCATCGGTACGACCGCCTTCGCTCTCCTCTATCCCGCTCTGATTTACCTCACCTATCGCCGCACTGACCCCACCGGCACCCTTGCGGCATCCGACCTCGTCCCCCTGAGAGCCGCGCTCGCCTATGGCGTCGTGATGAGCATCATCACCGCCATCGCCGGCTTCACCACGGCCTATCAATGAAGCCGTGACCGCGCCTCATGTTGCAGGGATTCCCGCCCGCCCGGGTGTGCTTATCCCGGGCGGGCGGTGTCTTGGTGCGCTGTCGCTCTGGAAGGGTCAGATGAGGCGGGCCGTCCAGAAGGCGGCGTGGATCGCGTCGAAGACGCGGCCCGGCCTGTCGGCGGAGCCGATGGTCCGTGCCGGGATTCCGGCCGCGTCCAGCTCGGTCTGCAAGGTGCTCCTTGAAGGTTCCCTGCCCAGCGCGACGATCACGGCGTCGGCCTCTACCAGGCTCTCGATGCCGTCCGACCGGACCCGCACGCCCTTGTCCTCGATCGCGGTGGCCTCGTGGCCGAGTTTCACCGTGGCGCCGGCCTTGACGAGGAGCTTGGGCAGTTCCTCGGCGTCGTAGTGGACCTCGTCGCCGCGGATGAGCGAGTCGCCGCGTTCGAGGACGGTCACGCTGGTGCCTTCGAGTTCGGCGACGCGCATCGCGGTCTCGACGCCCTGGAAGCCGCCGCCGACGACGGCGACCGATCGTCCTGCCAGCGTGTCCGCGTGGGCGGTGACGTCGTTCGGGCCGATGACCAGCGCCGTGCCGGAGACCGGGCCGGGGAACGGCCGCTTCGGGGCGCCGGTGGCGAGGACGACCTCGTCGAATCCGTCGGCGAGGGCGGCCGCGTCGGCTGCGGCCTTCCTCACCTCGATGCCGCGCCGCTCGACCTCGTGCACGAGGTGGCGGCGCAGCTCGGCGATGTCGACCTTGAACGTCGAGCCGACGGCGTGGTTGAGGTCGCCGCCGAGTTCCCGCGGCTCGAACAGCACGACCCGGTGGCCCCGGTCGTGCAGGATCGCGGCGGCCCGCAGCCCGGCCGGGCCGCCGCCCGCGACGGCGACGCGCTTGGCGGCGGGCGCCGTCCCGATCGGGAAGCGGCCCTCCTCCACGACGGTCGGGTTGACGGTGCAGCCGACGCTGCGTTTGGCCTCCAGACCCCGTACCAGGCAGCCGTCGTTGCACCGGATGCACGGGACGATCTCCAGGTGCCGTCCCGTGCGGGCCTTCTCGGGCCACTGCGGGTCGGCGAGCAGGGCGCGTCCGACCGAGACGAGGTCGGCGCTGCCGGAGGCGATGATCTCGTCGGCCACCTCCGGGGAGACGAGCGAGCCCGAGGCGATGACCGGGATCGACACGGCGGGCTTGATCTTCTCCCAGCCCCAGCGGTGGAGCTGGCGCGGCATGAACCAGGAGCTGGCCTCGTAGTGCTGCAGGGCGTGGTGGCCGCCGGAGGCGTGGACGACGTCGACGCCGTGCTCCTCCAGCAGCCGGCACAGCTCGACGGTCTCCTCGATCGTGATGCCGTCCGGCTCGTAGTCGGTGACCGAGAGCCGGACGCTCAGCGGGAACTCGCGCGGCACGCGGGCGCGGACGCTGTCGACGATCTCCAGCAGGATGCGGCGGCGGTTCTCGGCGCCGCCGCCGTACTCGTCGGTCCGCTTGTTGGTGTGCGGGGACAGGAAGTTGGTGATCAGGTAGCCGTGCCCGGCGTGGATCTCCACCAGGTCGAAGCGCGCCGCGTGGGCTCGCGCCGCCGCCTCGCCGAAGCTGCGCACCACGCCCGCGATCTCCTCGGTGGTCATGGGGGCGGGCCGGACGCCGAACGGCATCTCGGCGACGTCCCAGGAGGAGTCCGACGCCGACTTCATGGGTGCGGTGCCGAGGAAGCGCTGGCGGCCGCTGTGCACGAGCTGCAGGCCGGCGCGGGCGCCGCCGGCCCGGATCTCGTCGGCGAGCCAGCCGAGGCCCGCGACGTGTTCCTGGTTGGCGGCGCCGGGCTGCCCGTGGATGGACTTGGCCGCGTCGTCGTCGACGTAGGTGTACTCGACCATGACGAGGCCGGCGCCGCCCTCGCCAAGCGTCCGGTAGTGGTCGATCGTGCGCTGGGTGACGGTGCCGTCGGGGTTGCAGGTGCCGGTCGTGTTGGGCGACTTGACGATGCGGTTGCGGATCTTCAGGGTGCCGATCGTCACGGGCTGGAAGAGGCTGTCGAAGGCCATCGGTGCTCGCTTTCCTGGGCGTGTCCGGTAAGTCGGCGGCGGTCCGGTGGGTCAGCGGCGGCGGGCGAGGGTGGCGGTGGCGCAGCCGTCGCAGACGGGGGCGTCGCCGGCCGCGGGTTCGCGGTCCATCTCGAGGACGATGTAGGACTTCGCGCAGCGGTGGCACTCGGCCCGCGTCGCCGCGGCGTCCTCGACCTCCAGGCGCGGATCCGGCGCGGCGGGGGCGACGAGCGGGCGCGCCTTGACCACGACCGCGTACAGGACGACGCTGAGCACCAGTGCGACGGCGGGCGCGCCCTCGGCGAGGAGCGCGGGCACGCCGGGGCCCTCCGCGCAGTAGATGCCGGTCCCGGCCGCGACCACCCAGGCCGCCAGCCCCCAGGTGGCGCGGGGCAGCCGCAGCGCACGGAACTCCGGCCCGCGAGCGCGGTCCTCCGGCACGAGCGCGTAATGGGTGAGGGCGATGCCGACCCAGCTGACGAGGAACACGCCCTGCCAGGTGAGCGCCCTGTTCAGGTAGCTGAAGACATCGGTGAGCATCAGGAGGAAGACCACGGCCGTGGTGGCGAGGACGAGGGGGATGCGTCCGAGCCGCCGTCCGGTCAGGCCGGCGATGAGGCGTTCCCAGTTCGAGGACGCCTGGTAGTAGTTCAGGCTGTTGATCCTGGCCTGCGACACGACGATGAGGACGAGCCCGGCGGCACCGAGGGTGGCGATGATCGCCTCGACGACCCCCGTCTCGGCCGCCGGCCGGTCGGGGATGGCGGCGCGGACGAGGAAGATGCCCGCCGCTCCGTTGGCCGCGAACAGGAAGGTGTAGAAGACCCAGCCGAAGGTGACGTGCTTGTGGAAGCGGTCGTCCTCGGCCCTGGCGAAGCGGGCGAAGTCCACCGTGGTGGGCATCGTGAGGTAGATGCCCATGTAGAGGATGACGCTCAGGAGCCAGCCCGGCATGGGACGGGCCTCCGGCGGAACGATGCCCTGGAAGGAGAGCCAGCCGCCACCGTCGAACCTGATCGCGGCGACGACCACGGCGACGACGATGCCCACGAGGTAGAGGGGCAGCAGGACGCCGTTGAGGCGGGCCATCCACGTCTGCACGCCGCCGAGCATCAGCGGCAGCATGACCAGGGCGACGATCGCGTACCAGACCCGGACGTCCCAGCCGGGGGTGTAGTGCTCGAACGCGACGGCCAGGGTGCTGCTCTCGAACACTGCGTAGTAGGTGGTGTTGGCCGCGACCAGGAGGGCGGTGAGCGAGGCGCCCATCACGCCGAACATCCGCCGCGACAGCAGCGTGCTGTTGAGGCCGCTGCGCCGGGCCCACCCGGCGAGCAGCATGTTGATCAGGCTGTAGGTGACCACCGAGACGCCGATGGCGGTCAGCGCGGCGGAGGTCCCGTAGAGGCCGGCGGCGAGGGCGCCGTAGAACAGCCAGACCATGGCGCTCAGCAGCGACCAGAAGGACATGGTGAGCTGCCAGCGCCCGACCCGGGCGGTGGTCGGGACGAGGTGGCTGGTGTAGTCGTCCGCGCGCTGCTCGGCGACGACGTCGGGGTCGTCGGTGCTGCTCGTCCGCAGCGGCGGGAGGGTGTTTTCCGGGGCCAGCGACATGGTCGCTCCAAGGGCGAGAGGGGGGTGGGTGGTTCTGAGTGTTCGTCTGGGAAATGCACATGTGCGGCCTTGGCCCCCGCCCAGCCGCCTTACGTCTTCGCCGGTCAGGCCCTCAGTGCGGCCGGATCCAGGTCGGTGCCGCCGGCGGGGCGGCCGATGCCGCGGACGCCGAACCCGCTGTCGGTCCACAGGCACTCGCCCGTCGTCAGCGGGGCCGCGTCGGAGGCGAGGTACACGAAGGCTCCGGCGTGGTCGCCCGGTTCAGGGATGAACCCCTGCGGGATGACCTGCTCCGCGCCCGGGAGGACGGCGTCGATCGGGTCCTGGTCCAGGGCGGCCAAGCCCTGCATGCGGGTCCTGCCCACGCCGATGGCCACGCCGTTCACCCGGATCCGCGGTGCGAACTCCCAGGCGAGCTGGCGGACGATGCCGAGGTCCGCGTGCTTGGTCGAGACGTACAGGACGCCGTCGTCGACCGCGCGGTAGCTGGCGATGGAGCAGGAGAAGATCATGTTCCCGCCGGTCTCCAGCAGCGCGGGCAGCGCCGCGCGTGCGCCCAGCAGGTACCCCTTGACGTTGATCGCGTAGATCTCGTCGATGGCCGCCTCCAGCCGGTCCAGCGGGATGCCGGCCAGGGGGAGGTTGCCCGCCCCGACGCCCGCGTTGCCGACGAACACGTCGAGCCGGCCGAAGGCGTCCACCGCCTCCTGGACGGCCCGCTGGTTGTCGGCCAGGCTCTCCGCCAGGCCGACCGTGGCGTGCACGTCGGCTCCGAACTCCGCCGCGGTCGCCGCGGCGCCGTCGGCGTCGCGGTCCAGGACCGCGACCTTGGCTCCCGCCTCGACGTAGGCTTCCACCACCGCGCGCCCGATCCCGGCGGCACCGCCGGTGACCAGTGCGACCTTCCCTGCGAGCGCTCCCCCGCCGCCGTGGCGGCCGGGTACGTGACGTTCAGGCATGTACCGCTCCTCCGTTGACATCGATGACGGCTCCGGTCAGGAACCCGCCGCCCTCCCCCACCAGGGCCGGGACGAGTGAGGCGATCTCCTCGGGGGTGCCGAGCCGGCCGACGGGGATGTTCGCCGCCAGGTCCCGTTCGGCCGCTCCGGAGGCGGCGAAGTAGTCGAGCAGGTGCTCGGTGCGGACCGTCCCGGGGTTCAGCACGTTCGCGGTCACCCCGGTCCCCGCGACCTCGACGGCGAGCTGGCGGGTGAAGCCGACCAGGCCGGCCTTGGCCGCCACGTAGCCGATCGCGTTGCCCGCCTGCGGGGCGGTCGCGACGACGCTGCCGATGTTGAGGATGCGTCCCCAGCCGCGCCGCACCATCTCGTCCAGGACCGCCTGGCACATCAGGAACGGCACGGTGAGGTTCAGCTCGATCTGCCGGTCCCAGTCCTCGCGGGACGCGTCCGCGGTGGTCACGGCCTCGACGAAGCCGCCCGCGTTGTTCACGAGGATGTCGACGCGGCCCGCCGCCTCAATGAGCGCGTCGCGGCCGGCCGGGGTCGTCAGGTCGCCCGCGCAGGCGGTGGCGGTGCCCTGCGCGCTCAGCTTCGCGGCCTGCGCCGCGAGGCGCTCGCGGTCCCGGCCGCCGAGGACGACGGCGGCGCCCTCGGCGACGAGCGCGGCATCGGCGCCGGTGACGACCGCGACCCGGCCGTCCAGCCGCCCGGTCACCCGGCGGTCCGCACGCGCCCGCCGGGGCGCGCGATGCCCCGGATGCCGAGGCCGCTGTCCGCGGTCACCATCGTGCCGGTCATCACGGCGGAGTCGGAGCGCGACGCCAGCAGGGTGAAGATGCCGCTGTAGGCGTCGATTTCCGGGATCTCCTGCAGCGGGAGTGCTTCCCTGGTCCCGTCGAGGACGGAGTCGGCCGCCGTCTGCCCGAGCGTGGTCGTCCCTTTCAGGCGGGTGGGCGCGACGCCGGGTGCGACGCCGTTGACCCGCACGTCCGGAGCGAGCTCGTACGCCAGCTGCCGGACGAGTCCCTCGACGGCGTGCTTGGACGCCGTGTAGAGGACGCCGCCGCCCGCGGCGTGGGATCCGGCGAACGATCCGGTGAGGATGACCGAACCACGCGACTCCACCAGGGCGTCCAGCGCGGCTCGGACGCCGAGGATCGGCGCCAGGACGTTCACCCCGAACAGCTCCTCGAAACCGGCCGCGAGCCGGTCGCCGGGGATGTCCTCCAGCGGGCGCGCGGCGTCGGTGATGCCGGCGTTGCCGACGAAGACGTCGAGCCGTCCCCAGGTGTCCAGCGCGGTCTGGACGGCCTGGACGTTGCCCTCCCAGGACCGGACGTCGGCGACGAGCGGGACGACGCGGTCCCCCAGCTCGGCCTTGAGTTCGGTGACCTTCTCCGACACGTCCAGGGCGACGACGCGCGCCCCTTCGGCGGCGTACCGGGTGACGACGGCCCGGCCGATCCCGGAGCCGGCCCCGGTGAAGACCACGACCTGCCCTTCAAGCGAACCCATCAGCAGCTCCTCTCACTTCTCCACGAATGACGGCACACCTATGCATGCAGAAGTAAATTCAGATTTGTATGCACATTTAAGGCCAGAAAGAATCAATCCCGGTCGGCGAGCAGCCACCCGGCGCCGGGAACGACCGGCTTGAGGCCGAGCTCGCGCAGCGTCCGCCACACGGTGGCGACCGACGCGGTCACCACCGGGATGTCGAACGCGTCCTGGATCCGCTGCACGACCGGCAGCGAGGGCATCTGCACGCATGCGCTCAGCACGAGCGCGTCGGCGCCGGAGGTGTCGACCTTCGCGGCGATGTCGACCAGGTTCGCCGGATCGAGCCGCCCGACCGCGAGGTTGTCGGACACCTCCAGGCTGACGGCGTCCTGGACCTCGACGCCCTCCGCCTCGATGTACTCGCAGACCGTTCCGGTCAGCGGCTTCATGTACGGGGTGATGACGGAGACCTTCTTCGCGCCGAGGTGCTGGAGCCCCTCGACCAGCGCGCCCGCCGACGTCAGCACCGGCGCCCTCCCCGCCACCGCCGACAGCCGCTGCTGGCTGACCCGGTGGTAGCCCGGCGAGTGCGCCATGATCGCGACGAGGCAGGCGTAGGCCATCACGTCCACGTCGGCGTCGGCGAGCTGCTCGGCGCAGACGAGGGACTGGTCGTCCATCGCGCGGAGCTGCTCGGGGTCGACGTGCTGCATCCGCATCCGCGCGGAGTGGAACGTGAACCGCTCCGGCGCGATCTCCTCGCGGGCCCGCAGCATCGCGGGGATCTCGGTCTCCATGGTGGTGTTCGAGCTGGGCACGATCATGCCGAAGCGGATCGCGGTCATGCGTTCTCCCTCTCCTCGCGGACGTGCCGCAGGTTGGACGTGGACAGGTTCAGCTCGGCGCGCAGGCCGGACCGCGGCCAGCGCAAGGTGCCGGGACGCTGGATCCGGCCGTCCGGCGTGGTGCCGAGCTCGATGCCGAGCCCGCGCGCCGCGAGCGGCAGGGGGCCGAAGACGTGGTCGGGGTCCTGGTCGAGGACGAGCCCGAGCGCGGCGTCGATCAGGTGGAACTCCAGGACCTGCCGGGCGGACTGCGCGTCGCGGTCGCGCATCGCCTCCAGCAGCAGCCGGTCCAGCCGGGTGAAGTCCTCCGGCGCCTCGGGATGGGACAGGTAGAGCCGCTGGTGCCGGTAGATCTTCAGGTGCAGCGACTCGGTCAGCTCCGCCCACGCCTTCGGGTAGCGGCCGAGCGCGGTCCGGTGGAAGCGGAGGTGCGCCTCCTGGAAGTCGCGGATGCGGCGGCCGTCGCCCTCCATCCGCTCCAGGTCGGCGTCCATCCGCGCGAGGTCGCCGGCGGTCAGCTCGGACACGATCCCGGCGATCGTCGGCGGCTCCACCAGCAGCCGCAGGCCGTAGTACTGCTCGACGTGCGCGGCGCTGGTCGGCGCGACCTCCATGCCGCGGTTGGCCTCCGCGACCACGAGGCCGTCGGCCTCCAGCCGGTGCAGCGCCTCGCGCAGCGGCGTCCGCGACACCTCCAGCTCGGTGGCCAGCCCGCCCTGGGACAGCCGGAGGCCGGGGGCGTAGACGCCGTCGATGATCCGTTCCCGGAGCGTCTGGTAGATCGCGTCGACCGTGTTGCCGGGCCTGGACTCGGTCATCGGCGCCCGTCCCCCTCGGTGTTCGACTCGCCGGTGTCCGGTTCGCCGGTGTCCGGGACGTGCCCGGCGCCCGGGGCGCCCTCGGAGCCGAGGGCGACCGCGAACAGCTGGGTGAACCGCTCCGGGTCCTGCCGCGCGATGATCTCCAGCTGCATGGCGTCCAGCAGGATGCGGTGGCCGTGCTTGGGCACGAGGATCTCCAGCCGCTCGCCCTGCCGCGTCCACACCTTGCGGATCTGGACGCCGGTGAACTCGTTGCCGATCCCGATGGGCTCGCCCGCGCGGACGACCCCCTCGGGCAGATCCGGTTCCGCAGTCATGTCCCGTCCCCCTCCGTGGCCGTTACTCAGTCGATCTTGATGGTGTCCGCGGGGACACCGTAGGCGTCCGGACGCACCCCGCGCAGCACCGGAAGCGTTTCCCGGCGGCGGGCCGCCTCGCCGAGATCGAGTTCGAGGACGCGGCTCGCGGCGGGCGCGGTGCCGAGGTCGGCCAGCACCTCGCCCCACGGGCCCGCGGCGAGGGCGTGGCCGTAGGTCGGGAACGCGTCGTCGTCGGCGCCGCGGACGGTCGCCGACGCCACCACGAAGGCGGAGTTCTCCACGGCGCGGGCCCGCAGCAGCAGCTCCCAGTGCGCCTCCCCCGTCCGCTGCGTGAACGCCGACGGGACGAGCAGCACCTCGGCGCCCGCCAGCGCCAGCGCCCGGTACAGCTCGGGGAAGCGCACGTCGTAGCAGATCGTCAAGCCGACGGTGGCGCCCGCGACCCGCAGCAGGACGGGGCGGTCGCCGGCCGTCTCGACGCCGGACGCCTCGAACGAGCGGCCGTCGATCCGCGCGTCGAACAGGTGGATCTTGTCGTAGCCGCCGGCGATCTCGCCGTCCGGGCCGATGACGAGCGCGGTGTTGCGGATGCCGCCGGCCGCGCGCCGCTTGAAGCCGCCGAGGACGACCGTCGACGCCGCCGCCTTCGCGGCCCGCCGCAGCGCCCCGATCTCCGGGGCGTCGGCGGCCAGCGCCGCGTCCCGCATCTCGGTGTTGGTGCCGAGCATCAGCCCGTTCTCCGGGAGCAGGACCAGGTCGGCGCCCGCGCACGCGCCGATCATCGCGCACGCCGTGTCGACGTTGGCGGCGACGTCGCGGGTGGCGTGCCACTGGGTGAGGCCGACGGTCAGCGTCCGGTCAGGCATGCGCGTGCTCCTGCCCGGACGCGCGCCCGGCCCGCTCGGGGAGGGGCAGGTCGACGACCGTCCAGCCGCCGCCGGACGCCTCCATCGGCTCGTAGGCGAGCACCTCGGCGGGCACGCTCGGACCGACCAGCCCGAGCATGATGAGCCAGTTGAGGAACTCGTACTGGCCGTGGTCCAGCAGCGGGTAGGGCTCCAGGTTGCCGAGGTCGTTGCCGCGCCCGGCCTGGAGCATCTCCAGGATGTAGGTGTCGAACTCGACGTCCACGCCGCCGAACTTGCCCGGGTCGAGCCAGTGCGAGAGCCCGCCGGTCGCGAGCATCGCCACCCGTTCGCCCCGCGTCTCCAGGACCGTGCGCAGCACCTCGCCGAACGCCCGCGCGCCGAACGGCGAGAACGACCGGGCCGGCTGCGTGATGATCGGGATGACCGGCAGGTCGGGGCGGGGCAGCACCTGCCGCAGCGGGACGATCAGCCCGTGGTCCAGGTCGATCCGCTCGGACTCCTCGACCTCCATGCCCTCGGCGCGGACCGCGTCCACGATGGAGCGCGCGAAGCCGGGCGCGCCGGTCAGCGCGAGGTCCAGGTCGGGGCGCTTGAAGAACTCCATCGACCCGGTGTGGGACGCGCCGGTGCCGACGACGAACGCGCCGGTCCGGAAGCTCTGGAAATGGCAGTCGGCCGTGACGATCAGCACGTCGGGGTCGGCCGCGGCGATCCGCTCGCCGAGCCGCCGGTACCCCTCGGTGAGCCGGGCGACGCCGTCCGCCGGGTCGATCTCGGGGCGGGCCAGCAGGTCGGGGACGTGCGAGCAGCCGCCCGCGAACACCAGCGTCGCCGGGACGTCCGGGTCGGGCAGCGGCGCGGAGTGCTCCACGTGGAAGCGGCTCGCGCTGGTGGAGTCGCCGAGGTCGTCGGCGAACCACCGGCTGACCAGGATCGTGATGCCGTCCACGACGCCGGCCGAGCGGAGCCGGTCGCGCCGCCCGTCGGCGATGACCCCGGCCCACTCGGCGTCGAGCCCGAGCTCGGCGCCGACGCCGGGCGGGTCGGCGCGGAACCGGGCGAGCAGCGCCGTGTCGCGGCCGAGCGCCAGGATCGCCTGCTCGAGGACCTTGGCGTCCACCGCCCCGTCGTTCCTCCCCACGGTCACTCCTCCTCGCCCGTCAGCACCCCGTCGCGGACGACCGCGTGCCCGTCGATCTCGACGGTGCAGCCGCGCATCGGGATGTCCAGGTGCGCCGGGGTCTCGCGGCCCGCGAACCGGTTCGGGCCCGTCGACCACATGAAGTTCCCGGAGGTCGAGCGCAGCTCCTGCCCGTACAGCGAGCGCGGCTCGTACACCTCGAACGCCGACCAGCGGGCGATCGGATGCACGCCCCAGCCCATGTGCGAGACGGCGTACACGTTCTCGTCGTCCCACGCGTCGAAGTAGTCGCGCAGGACGAACGCGTCGTTCCCGGCGCCCTCGACCCCGGTGATGAAGCCCTTCTCGATCGTCATCGTCACCGTGTCGCGGACCGCGCGCTGCCACGGGATCAGCACGTCGCCGGGCTGCAGGACGATCGTCCCCTCGGCGGTGCGGTCGTGCGGGAAGCACGCGACGAACCCGCTCGGCCAGTGGTCCCAGCGGCCCGGCTCGTCGACGTAGCCCCACTGGTGGGTGATCGGCAGGTCCTCGCCGGAGATGTCGGCGGTCAGGTCGGTGCCGGCGGCGGACGTCACCCGCAGCGTGCTCCCGGCCTTCAGCCGCCGGCCGCCCGCCTCGACCACCGCGCGCAGCTTCTCGTCGCCCATCAGGCGCTCCAGCACGTTGGCGGGTTCGGCGACGAACAGCATCCGCTTGCCGTTCCCGGTGATCCGCGTCCGGACGTCGGAGTGGATCAGGCCCTCCACCGTCACGTCGATGACGAGGTCGCACTCGGCGGCGGCCGCCAGCAGTGCCGCGACCTCCCGGCCGTCCGCCTCGTAGGGCGGCAGCAGCGGGTTGGACAGGCTGGACGCGGTCAGCACCAGCGCGCCCGCGCCGATGTCGCGGGCCGCGGCGACGGCCGCCTCCGCGTAGTCGGTCTTCTTGCCGAGCTCGGAGATCACCGCGACCGTCTCCGACGGTTTCAGCGCGCACAGCCGGTACTGGTCGACGAACAGTTCCCGCAGGGTCTTCGGCATGTCGTAGTCCTTTCTCAGAGGGTGGAGCGCAGCGCGCCGCCGTCGACCGCGAACGCCTCGCCGGTGACGAACCCGGCGGCGGGGGACAGCAGGTAGGCGGCGGCGCGGGCGATCTCGGCGGGCTCGGCCCAGCGGCCGAGCGGGATCGCGGACACGACCTTCGCGTGCTCCTCGTCCTCGGTCGTCCCGTTCGCCCTGGCCTTCGCGGCGGCGATGTTCCGCATCCGGTCGGTGCCGGTCGCCCCCGGCATCAGCTGGTTGACGCGGACGCCGTGCGGCGCCAGTTCCAGCGACATCTGCTTGGCCAGCGCCGACAGCAGCGACCGCATCGACGCCGACAGCACGCCGCCGGGCGCGGGCTGCTTCACCCACGTCGAGGTGATGAACAGGATCGAGCCGCCGCCCTGCTCGGCCATCTGCCGGGCACCGGCGGACGCCAGCTGCACGGCGGGCCGGACGAGCTGGTCGTAGGCCAGCGTCCAGTCCTCTTGGACGGTCTCCAGGAACGGCACGATCTTCGGGCCGGGGGTGTTGATGACGAGCGCGTCGAGCCGGCCGTGCGCGGCGACGACGTCGGGGACGAGCCGCTCCACGGCCGCCGGGTCCGACTGGTCCACCGCGTAGGGGGTGCAGCCCGGGGCGGCCTCCGGCTTGCGAGCGCTGACGGCGACGTCCGCGCCCTCGGCGGCGAGCAGGCCGGCGATCGCCGCGCCGATGCCGCGGCTGGCGGCGGTGACGAGCGCGACCTTGCCGCCCAGTTCGAGGTCCACGCTCAGTCCTCGATCGTGATGGCGGACTCGGGGCACTGCGCGGCGGCGCGGCGCGCGGCGTCCGGGTCGGCGGGGACGCCGTCGCCGATCACCGACGCGTAGCCCCAGTCGTCGAGCTGGAACAGGTCGGGGGCGATCTCCGCGCACGTGCCGTAGCCGCTGCACTTGGTCGCGTCGACGAACACCTTCATGTCAGGTCTCCTCTCGTCCGAGGTCTCGTTCGAAGCTGGTGGGGAACTCGGCGCGGACGGTCCGCGCCCATCCGGCGGCGCCGTCCAGGAACGCGCACGCGCCGCGTCCGGGGAGCGTCTCGCCCCAGCGCTGCAGATTGCCGCGGTCCTTGTCGGTCGCCGTGCCGTCCTTCAGCGCCGCGAACACGTCGCGGATCGCCGCGGTGCCCTTGGCGCACACGCCGCACTGCCGCGCCGACTCGCGGGCGTACCAGGCGGTGATGTCCGCGGCGACGGCGAGCGGGTCCGTCCCGGCGGGCAGCGCGGTGATCGCGCCGCAGCCGAGCCCGGAGCCGGCCGCGCGCACCGCCTCGTAGGTGCAGGTCGTCCCGGTGTGGGACGGGCCGAGCAGCCCGCCGAACCAGCCGCCCATCACGAACCCGGCGGGCTCGCCGATGAAGCCGCCCGCGTGGGCGAACAGCTCCGCGACGGTCAGGCCGAACGGGACCTCGTACACGCCGGGGTCCGCGCACGCGCCGGTCAGAGTGACGAGCGTCGTGCCGGGCGAGTCCTCGGTGCCGTTCTCGCGGTACGCGGCGGCGCCGTTCCGGGAGATCCACGCGGCGTGCGCGAGCGTCTCGACGTTCGACACGAGCGTCGGGCGCCCGTCTACCCCGGAGTCGCACACGCGCGGCGGGCGGGCCAGCGGCAGCGCCGGGCCGCCGCCGATCGACCGGCACACCGCCGTCTCCTCCCCCGCCACGTACGTCGGCTCGACGACGTGGACCTCCGGGACGGGCCCGTCGAGCGGGGGCATCTCCGCGATGGCGGCGCGCACCGCCGTGACCGTCTCCGCGTGGGAGAGGTAGACGACGGCGCGGTCCGCGCCGACCGTGCGGGCGGCGAGCAGCAGGCCGTCCAGCACCAGGTGCGGACGGTTCGTCAGCAGCCACCGGTCCTTGTGCGAGCTGGGCTCGCCCTCCTCGCCGTTCGCCACGACCACGCGCGGGCCGGGCGCGTCGGCGACCGCGCGCCACTTGACGTGCGCGGGGAACCCGGCGCCGCCCCTCCCCCGCAGCCCGGCGGCCGCCAGCTCGGCGATCACGTCGCGGCACGCGGGAGGCTCGTACGTGCCGCGCCCGCGCTCGGCGGCGAGATCCAGGGGCCCCGGCGTGAGCAGCCGGGGTCCGGTCAGCGTCGTCGTCACCACCGTGCCAGCACCTCCTCCATCCCCACGACGTCGCCGTACTTGGCGTCGATGTCCAGCAGGTTCGCCTCGTGCGGGCCGGGCTCGCGGTCGCCGACGCACTCGCGCGGGACGAACACCGCGAGGTCCAGCGCGCAGGCGTCCACGGCGGTCGCCCGGACGCAGCCGGACGTGGTCGCGCCGCACACGACGAGCGTGTCCACCCGCTCCGCCGCGAGCCGTGAGGCGAGGTCGGTGCCCGCGAACGCGGAGGCCGCCTTCTTGACGATCACCGGTTCGCGGACGGGCAACCGCCCGTCCACCTCCACCCACCGCGACCCACGGGTCAGGGCGCGCAGCGCGGGCATCTTGCGGAGCCAGACAAGGCTGTCCAGCTCTTGCGGGGTGTAGGCGATGGCCGTGAGGAAGATCGGGACGCCGGCCGCCTGGGCGCGCTCCAGCAGCGTGCCGGTGCGTGCGACGACCTCGTCCAGGTCCGAGCCGGGCGGGCATGCGGGGTCGGTGAAGCCGGCGATGAGGTCCACCACGACCACCGCGGGGCGATCGCCCCAGGTCAGCCGGCCCGCGAGGCCGCCACGCCCGTACCGCTCCCGTGTCGCCGCGATCCAGTCGCTCATTCGAACGTCAGTTTCGGCCAGCTGCCGGGCTCGGCGCGCATCATGTCGGCGTAGAACCGGTACAGGTTGCGCTGGACGCCCTCCTCGTATCGGGTCCAGTACGCGATGCCGGGCCCCGGCCAGTCGGGGACCTCCTTCGCGATCCCGACGCCGGGCATCCCCATCTGGTAGTTCAGCTTGAAGTCGAGCAGGTCGGCCGCCACCGACCGGCCGGTGCGGCTCACCGTGATCCACGGCTCGGTGTCGTCCATCTCGAAGGCGCCGCCCATGGAGAACGTGCCGAGGCCCGCGCGGTACGCCCGGTCCTTCTGCTCCGGCGTCATGTTCTTGTACACGCAGAACCAGTTCCAGATCTCGACCTGGCCGACGCCGTGCGGCTGCCACGTCCGGATCGTCATCACGCCCGTCGGCGGATGGTGCGCGCCGTCCTCCGTCATCGGCAGGGCGAGGATCGAGAAGTTCGGGAAGACGTTCGCGACCATCACCCGCGAGCGGCGGGCGATGTCGAGCTGGTGCTCGCTGATCCGGGACGTGTCGAACGTCGCGGCGACGTCGTCGGGGAAGCCGAAGAACTTCGGGCCGGGCTCGTCCTCGGTCGGCGCCATCGAGAACGACAGCGAATGACCCGGCGAGGCCTGGATGTGGTACCCCATCATGTTCTCCCGGAACGGGACGGGGAACGCGCCGATCTCCCACACCGACCGGTGCAGCGTGCCGAGGTGGTAGTCGTCGCCCGAGAAGTTGTCGCTGCCCGACTTCCAGTTCGCGTCGATCACGAACCGCTGCGGCGCGCCGATGATCTCGATGCCGTGCTCGTTCAGGCCGAACAGCAGGTCGAGGTACCAGGCCATGCCGCCGAGGTACTCCTCCAGCTCCGGCGCCGTCGGGTCGAGCGTCGCGAAGACCAGCCCGTGGTAGGAGCGGACGCGGGCGACCTTCGACAGCCCGTTGCCCTCCTTCGGCATCCCGCCGAACGCGTTCCGCCAGAGCGGGGCGCCGACCAGGTCGCCCTTCGTGTTGTACGTCCATCCGTGGTACGGGCAGCGGAAGTGGGAGGTGTTGCCCGAGTCGGACCGGCACACCTGGACGCCCCGGTGCCGGCAGGCGTCGAACAGCACATGGATCTCGCCCTGCTCGTCCCGGACGACGATGAAGTTGTCCTCGCCGATCTTGCGCAGGACGTAGTCGCCCTTCGCCTCGATCTCCGACTCGTGCGCCAGGTAGACCCAGCACCGGCCGAAGATCGACCGCAGCTCGCGGTCGTAGATCTCCTGGTCGCCGAAGATGCCGACCGGGACCTCGCCCCGCGCGACGCCCTCGGCGAGGTCGTCGAGGAGCTGCTCGCTCCGTGCCATCGCGTGCCCCCTCAGAAGAAGATGGAAAGGTTGTGGGTGCCGATCACGGTGAGGTCCAGCAGGACCTCGCGGCGCAGCAGGCGCAGCACGCCGTCCTCGCGGCGCAGCACGTCCCTGCGCTCGCCGGACAGCAGCTGCGGCTGCGTCTGCTCCTGCCGGGTGCGGTAGATCAGCAGGTTGCTGCGCACTCCGGCCTGCTCGCCGCCGAGGTCGGTGACCTTCACGTTGGTGACGAAGTGCCGGATCCGGGAGGGCGGGTCCTCCGCCCAGGCGTAGGCGGTCTCGTTGCGGGCGACCCGGCTCTGCAGCGACCCGTACGACTCGTCGAGATGGAACGTTCCCGGCACGAAGCCGGTCCCGCGCGCCCGCTCCACCGTCTGCCTCAGCGGCACCTGGTAGACGACGTCGCGGCTGACCATGCCCTCCAGCCACTCGCGTTCCCGGTAGTCGTCCAGCAACTCGGCCTCGACGTCCATCCAGTCGACGACCTCGTTGTAGAGCGCGCTGCCTGCCCGCGCCCGCACGCCGGTTCCCACCACGGCGGCCTCCCTTCCGAAGGTGCCCACACTTTTGCATACACTTTGAAGCGGTGGCAAGGGTCACAGGAAACCCCCAGGTAAATTCCTGCTCACCTCGCGTTCGACGATCGCGCGAGCGTCATTCTTCAGGGACGGCGCCGGGCAGGACGGTGGACCAGCCGCCGTCCACCACCAGGTTGGCCCCGGTGATGTAGGTGGCCTCGTCGGAGGCGAGGAAGACGGCGGCGTTGACGACGTCGCCGGGATCGCCGAGGCGGCCGAGCGGGATGTGGCGCTGGATGGAGCGCATGGGGTGGTCGGGCGCGAGCAGGTCGCCGCGAGAGCCCGCGGTGTCGATCATTCCCGGGCTGATGCAGTTCGCGCGGACCCGGTGCGGGGCCCCCTCGGCGGCCAGCTGGCGGGTGAGGGCGATGACGCCGCCCTTGGAAGCGGAATGCGCGGTGCGCTGGTTCGTCAGTGAGCCCGTCATGCCCGCGGTGGACCCGACCGTGATGATGCAGCCGCGCGCGGCGGTGAGGTACGGCCAGGCGTGGTGGGCGCAGAGCCAGACGGAGTCGAGCTCGGCGCGCAGGGTGAAGGAGAAGTCGGCATAGGACTGGACGTCCACGGCACCGAAACGGACGGCTCCGGCGTTGGCGTAGAGAATGTCGATGCGGCCGTGCTCGGCGACCGCGCGGGAGACCCACCCACGGACCGACGCCTCGTCGGTGACGTCGAGCGGGCTCGCGTCGTCCATGACGCCGCCTGCTTTGCGGACGAGCGCGGCGGTCTCGGCCGCTTCGCCGGCGAGCAGGTCGCCGCCCACCACCATGGCGCCCTCGGCTGCGAACCGCAGGGCCGCGGCGCGCCCCTGCCCGCGAGCGGTACCAGAGATCAACGCGACCTTCCCGGCCAGACGGCCAGTATGCGAGCCAGGGGTCATGAACGTCCTCCTTGATATGCCCTAACTCTGACCTACGAAGAGGCTCGAGCGGAAATCACTCCTGCGGATGGCGGTCATCCATGAGGCTGATTCCCTGATCGGCCAGGAAGCCATGGCGATCAGTTTTTTTGCGACGCAAAGACAAGCCATAACCGAACGCCGAATTGCACTAGATAGCCCAGATATCGACGTTGACATCGTGGTCGCCCTCGAGCGGCCGCTTTGTGGCAGAGTTGCGGGATGCCTGCCGCGCGGTATGGGATGGATGCGCCCTACGGGTTCGGCTTCGTGGGCTTGGTCGTGCTGGGGTTCTGGGTGACCGGGCTGGTAATGGCGGTCACCGCCGATCTCGCCGCCGCGCTGCCCGCGCTGGTGTCCGGCACCCTGCTGGCGGGATGCCTGGCCCTGAGCCTGCACGCCACGCTGCGCGGCAAGTTCCTGGTCTGGCGGGACGTGCTGGACGAACTGGACCTGCGTGGCGACGAACGGCTGCTCGACCTCGGCTGCGGACGCGGCGCCGTGCTGCTGGCCGCCGCCCGGCGCCTCCCGCAGGGACGGGCGGTCGGTGTGGACCTGTGGCGCGGACGGGACCAGTCCGGCAACGCCCCGGCGGCGACCCTGCGCAACGCACGCGCCGAAGGCGTCGCCGACCGCGTTCGCGTGCAAGGGGGTGACCTGCGCAGACTCCCGTACGCGGAGGCGAGCTTCGACCTGGTCGTGTCCAGCCTGACGGTGCACACCATCTTCGGCGCGGACGCCCGCGCCCAGGCGATCGCCGAAGCCTACCGGGTGCTGCGGCCGGGTGGCCGCCTGCTGATCGCAGACCTGGCGCGGACCCCCCGCCAGTACGCTGCGGTGCTGGCCCGGCTGAACGCCCAGGACATCCGCGTGCGCGGCCTCGGCTGGCGCGCGTGGTGGGGCAGCCCGTGGGTTCCGACCCGCCTCGTCACCGCCCGCAAACCGGCCACCCTCTGAACGGCCACTTCCAAAGGTTCTGGCGTTTTCCAGGACGGGGCCGGGGAATGGCGCTATTCCGTTCTCGTGGAGGATGGGCCGGATCTCCCCGTGCCGAGCACGTTAATTCGGTGTTAAATCCGCAATTCAACTGGTGTCGTATTCGCCTCCGGCCAGTAGGGTCCGGAGCGTGCTGATCAGCCCACATGAGCAGGAGCGCCTGCTGCTGCACGTCGCCGCGTCGGTCGCGCAGGGGCGCCGAGCTCGCGGCCTGCGGCTCAACCATCCGGAGGCGACCGCGGTCATCGCGGTCCACGTGCTGGAAGGCGCGCGGGACGGGCGGTCGGTCGCCGAGTTGATGGAGTCCGGCCGCACGGTGCTGACACGGGAGGACGTCATGGAAGGCATTCCGGAGATGCTCGACTCGGTGCAGGTCGAGGCGACCTTCCCCGACGGCACCAAGCTCGTCACCGTCCACCGGCCGATCCCGTGAGCGGGCGCCCCCTCGTTCCGGGCGAGGTCGTCCCGGGTGACGGGCCGCCGGTCGCGCTCAACCCGGGCCGGCCGCGCACGGCGGTCATGGTCGTCAACACCGGGGACCGGCCCGTCCAGGTCGGGTCGCACTACCACTTCGCGGTGGCGAATCCGGCGCTGGAGTTCGACCGGTCCGCGGCATGGGGACAGCGGCTCGACATCCCGGCGGGCACGTCGGTGCGGTTCGAGCCGGGCCTGACCCGGGAGGTCGCGCTGGTGCCCCTGGCCGGGAACCGGGTGGTGCCGGGCCTGCGGGCGGAGCAGGCCGGGGCACTGGATGGCTGACCTGTCGCGGGCCCGGTACGCGCAGCTGTACGGCCCCACGGTCGGAGACCGGGTCCGGCTGGCCGACACCGACCTGTTCATCGAGGTGACCGAGGACCGGAGCCGCGGCGCGGGAGCCGGCGACGAGGTGGTCTTCGGGGGCGGCAAGGTGATCCGCGAGTCGATGGGGCAGGCGCGCACCACGCGCGCGGACGGTGCCCTCGACCTGGTCGTCACCGGGGCCGTGGTGCTCGACCACTGGGGCGTCGTCAAGGCCGACGTCGGGATCCGCGACGGCAGGATCGTCGCGCTCGGCAAGGCCGGCAACCCCGACACGATGGACGGCGTCCACCCGGACCTGGTGATCGGGCCGTCCACCGAGGTGCTGGCGGGCAACGGTCGCATCCTGACCGCCGGGGCGGTCGACTCCCACGTCCACCTCATCTGCCCTCAGCTGTTGGACGAGGCGCTCGGCGCCGGGGTCACGACCGTGATCGGCGGCGGAACAGGCCCGGCCGAGGGGACGAAGGCCACGACCGTGACCGGTGCCTGGTACCTGGCCCGGATGCTGGAGTCGCTCGACTCGTGGCCGGTGAACGTCGCGCTGCTCGGCAAGGGCAACACGGTCGGCGAGGAGGCGCTGTGGGAGCAGCTGCGCGCCGGAGCGTCCGGCTTCAAGCTGCACGAGGACTGGGGTTCGACCCCGGCGGCCATCGACGCCTGCCTGCGGGTCGCGGACGCGTCCGGGGTGCAGGTCGCCCTGCACTCCGACACCCTGAACGAGGCGGGGTACGTCGAGTCGACGCTCGGCGCCATCGCCGGCCGGTCGATCCACGCCTACCACACCGAGGGCGCGGGCGGCGGGCACGCGCCCGACATCATCACCATCGCCGCGCATCCCAACGTGCTGCCCTCCTCCACCAACCCGACCCGGCCGCACACCGTCAACACCCTCGACGAGCACCTCGACATGCTCATGGTGTGCCACCACCTGAACCCGTCCGTGCCCGAGGACCTGGCCTTCGCCGAGTCGCGCATCCGGCCGACGACCATGGCCGCCGAGGACGTCCTGCACGACCTCGGCGCGATCGCGATGATCGGCTCGGACTCGCAGGCCATGGGACGGATCGGCGAGACGGTGATCCGCACCTGGCAGACCGCGCACGTCATGAAGCTCCGCCGCGGCTCCCCGGGCGGGGGCGGCGCCGCGGAGCCGGCCGACAACCTGCGGGCCCGCCGCTACGTCGCCAAGTACACGATCAACCCGGCCATCGCGCACGGGCTCGACGGCGAGATCGGCTCGGTGGAGCCGGGCAAGCTCGCCGACCTGGTGCTGTGGCATCCCGCCTTCTTCGGCGTCCGCCCGCAGGTGGTCCTGAAGGGCGGGGTCATCGCCTGGGCGGCGATGGGCGACGCCAACGCGTCGATCCCCACGCCGCAGCCGGTGCTGCCCCGGCCGATGTTCGGTGCCGCGCCGCGCACCGCCGCCGCCACCTCGGTGCACTTCGTGGCCCCCGCCGCCATCGACGCGGGCCTGGCCGACCGGCTCACCGTCGACCGCCGTCTGGCGCCGGTGAAGGACACCCGGCTGGTGGGCAAGGCGGACATGGTGCTCAACGACGCCCTCCCCCGGATCGACGTCGACCCCGACACCTTCACGGTGTCGATCGACGGCGACGAGGTCGAGCCCGCCCCCGCGACCGAGCTGCCGATGGCGCAGCGCTACTTCCTGTTCTGATGGCGCTGCCGGCATCGCTGCTGCTCCTCGCCGACTCGCGGCTCCCGGCGGGCGGCCACGCCCACTCCGGCGGGCTGGAACCGGCGGCGGAGGCCGGCGCGGTCACCGACCTCCCGACGCTCACGGCCTTCCTGCGCGGACGCCTCGCCACCACCGGGCTGGTCGCCGCCGCCCTTTCCGCCGCCGCCTGCGGCCACGCGGCCCGTACGCGCGGCGGGGACGGTGGGGACGGGGGCCTTGGCGGGCACGAGGGATGGTCGGTGCTCGACGCCGAAACCGACGCCAGGATGCCGTCGCCCGCCGGGCGCCGGGCCTCCCGGGCCCAGGGACGGTCGCTGCTGCGCGCCGTCCGCGAAATGTCGCCGCACCCGGCGCTGGACGCCCTCGCGGCCTTCTCCGCTCCGCACCACCCGCTCGTCCTCGGCGCCGCCGTCGCCGTCACCGGCGGCTCCCCCGCGGACGCCGCCTCGATCGGCGCGTACGGGGCGGTCACCGGTCCCGCGTCCGCGGCCGTGCGCCTGCTCGGACTCGACCCGCTGGCCGTGCACCGCGCACTGGCGGAGCTGGCACCGCAGGTGGACGCGGTCGCCGCCGAGGCCGCCGGACACGCGCGCGGCGATCCCCGGGACCTTCCGGCCGCTTCGGCACCAGCCCTCGACATCTTCGCCGAACTGCACCTCCAGGCGAACCTGCGCCTGTTCGAATCCTGACCCCGCGGCACAGACCACCACCCACCGCCACCACGAGCAGGACGGCGATCGTCCCGACCGGGGACACGCCGCCAGAGAGGACGCCACGATGGGCGCGAACCACGACCACGATCCCCACCCGGCGCCGCCGGCCCGCGGGCGGGCCCTGCGGCTGGGCGTCGGCGGTCCGGTCGGCAGCGGCAAGACCGCGCTGGTCGCGGCGCTGTGCCGGACGCTCCGCGACGACCTCCGCCTCGCCGTGGTGACCAACGACATCTACACGACCGAGGACGCCGACTTCCTGCGCCGCAACGCGGTGCTGTCGGACGACCGGATCGCCGCCGTCCGGACCGGATGCTGCCCGCACACGGCCATCCGCGACGACATCTCCGCCAACCTCGACGCCGTCGAGTCGCTGGAGCGGCGGCACGCGCCGCTCGACCTCGTCATCGTGGAGAGCGGCGGCGACAACCTCACCGCGACGTTCAGCCGGGGGCTCGTCGACCGGCAGATCTTCGTCCTCGACGTCTCCGGCGGCGACAAGGTCCCGCGCAAAGGGGGGCCCGGAGTGAGCGGCGCGGACCTGCTCGTCGTCAACAAGACCGACCTGGCCCCGCTCGTCGGCGCCGACCTCGGCGTGATGGACCGCGACGCGGCGCAGGTGCGCCGCGGAAAGCCGGTGATCTTCAGTTCGCTGCGGGAGCGTCCCGGCGCTCCGGAGGTGGCCGGCTGGGTGCGGTCCGTCCTCGCCGAGACGCACGAGGCCCGGTCCGCGGCGGGCACCCCGCGGCCGGCGGTCGCTCCCGGGGCTCCGTGACCCGGCACTACACGGCGCGCGCCGCCGTCCGCGCCGAACTCGGCGCCGGCGGGCGGACCCGGCTGGCGACGCTGCGCTCCGACGGTCCGTACGCGCTGCGCGCCGCCCCGGACGCCGTCTACCTGGTCGGGGCCGCCGCGGGACCCCTCGGAGGGGACGAGCTGCACCTCCGGCTGGACGTCGCGGCGGGCGCCGCCCTGGCCGTCCGGTCCGTCGCGAGCGCGCTGCTCCTCCCCGGCGACGGCGAGTCCGGTGCGCACGTGCGGGCCGCGGTCGGACCGGGCGGCCACCTGGACCTCGCCTTCGAGCCGGCGGTCGCGGCGGCGGGCTCCCACCACCGTTCGGTCACCGAGATCGCGCTCGCGGACGGCGCCACCCTGCGATGGCGCGAGGAGCTCGTCCTGGGCCGGCACGGTGAACCGCCGGGCCGCTACACGGCCCGCGTCGACGTCACCCACGGCGGCGACCCGGTCCTGCGGCACGAGCTGCGGCTGCCCGACCGCACGCTCCAGGCCAGCGGCGCGGTCCTGGGCGGCGCACGCTGCACCGGAAGCGTGCTGCTCGTCGGTCCCGGACTGGCGAAGGAGGCCCATGCCGCCGAAGGGCTCGCGGTCATGCCGCTCGCGGGGCCGGGGGTCCTGGTCACCGCGCTCGCGGCCGACTCCGCGGCGCTCCGCCGCCGGCTCGTCCACGGCGAGAGCCTCGCGAGGGCAGCCGTCGACACGGCTGAGAACACCCCGGCCGGCACCGGGCAGACCCCCGCCGTGAGGTTCAGTTGACGCATCGGATACAGAGCAGAATTACCGAGGACACAGCTCGCGGCTTGCATTAACCCGACTCACACGGTGAGCGATCCGCCCACCGGTTTCGGGGCCTGTCCGCAAGGAGTGGTACGTGCTCAGGAAATCTCTGCCGGTATTGGCCTCCCTGGCCGCCGCGACGCTGCTGTCCCTCGCCGCCTGCGGCGATTCGGAATCCTCGGGCGGAACGGCGGCGGCGAGCGGGAACACCATCAAGGTCGGTGTCCTGCACTCGCTGAGCGGGACCATGGCCATCAGCGAGGTCACCGTCAAGAATTCCGAGTTGATGGCGATCGACGAGATCAACGCCGCCGGCGGAGTGCTCGGCAAGAAGCTCCAGCCGGTCGTCGAGGACGGCGCCTCCGACTGGCCCACCTTCGCCGAGAAGGCCCAGAAGCTCATCCGCAAGGACAAGGTCGCGACCGTCTTCGGCGGCTGGACGTCGGCCAGCCGCAAGGCGATGCTGCCCGTCTTCGAACGCAACAAGGCACTGCTGTGGTATCCGGTGCAATACGAGGGCCTGGAAAGCTCGCCCTACATCTATTACACCGGCGCGACTACCAACCAGCAGATCGTGCCCGCCCTGGACTACCTCAAGGAGAAGGGCAAGAAGAAGATATTCCTCGTCGGCAGCGACTACGTCTTCCCGCGCACCGCGAACAAGGAGATCAAAGCCTACGCCAAAGCCAATGGCATGACCATTCTCGGTGAGGAGTACACACCGCTGGGAGCGACGGAGTACAGCACGCTCGTCAACAAGGTCATGCAGGCGAAGCCGGACGCGGTGTTCAACACCCTCAACGGAGACAGCAACGTCGCGTTCTTCAAGCAGCTCAAGAGCGCCGGCGCGACGGCGTCCTCCCTCCCGGTGATGTCGGTGAGCATCGCCGAGGAGGAGGTCAAGGGCATCGGCGTGGACAACGTCGCGGGCCAGCTCGTCGCCTGGAACTACTACATGACGACCCCGGGCAAGACCAACGAGACGTTCGTGAAGGCGTTCAGGGCCAAGTACGGCGCGGACAAGGTGACCTCCGACCCGATGGAGGCGGGCTACAACGCCGTCAAGCTGTGGGCGGCGGCCGTCCAGAAGGCCGGGACGACCGAGGTCGAGGCGGTGAAGAAGGCCGCGGGCGGCATCTCCCTCGACCTGCCGGAAGGCAAGGTGACGATCGACGGCGCCAACCACCACATGTACAAGACCGCCCGCATCGGCGTGATCCAGCCCGACGGCACGATCAAGGAGGTGTGGGACTCCGGCAAGCCGATCGCACCGGACCCCTACCTCAAGAGCTACCCGTGGGCCGCCGGCCTGTCCTGACCCGTCCCGCCGCCGTCATCGGGCGGCCCCGGCCGGCCCGATGACGGCGCTGCCCGGCGGACCCGCCGACCACGGGCACCGAGGAGTCGCATGGAAGCCCTGCTCAGCCAGTTGCCGATCGGCCTCAGCATCGCAGCCGTCCTGATGCTGGTGGCCCTCGGCCTGACCTTCACCTTCGGCCAGATGGGCGTGATCAACATGGCCCACGGCGAGTTCATGATGGCGGGCGCCTACACGGCGTACGTCCTGCAGGACTGGACCGGACGAGAGGCGGTCCTGGCGGCGCTCCCGGTCGCGTTCGCCGTCGCCGGCGCGATGGGCCTGGTCCTGGAGCGGGCGGCCGTCCGCCGCTTCTACGGCCGGCCGCTCGACACGCTGCTGCTCACCTGGGGGGTCAGCCTCGTCCTCCAGCAGCTCGCGCGCGACATCTTCGGCGCGCCCAACGTCCAGGTGCGCGCCCCCGGCTGGCTGGACGGCGGCGTCCGGATGTTCGGGTCGCAGCTGCCCTACACCCGGCTGTTCATCATCGTCCTCGCCGCGGTCTCGGCGCTCGCGATCTGGGCGTACCAGAACCGGACGCGGCAGGGCCGGCGGATGCGCTCGGTGATGCAGAACCGCCAGCTCGCCGCGTGCAGCGGCATCGACACCGGACGGGTCGACCAGCTCACCTTCTTCATCGGGTCCGGCCTCGCCGGAGTCGCGGGCGTCGCGCTGACGCTGATCGGCCCGATCGGCCCGAACCTCGGCACCTACTACATCGTCGACGCCTTCCTGGTCGTGGTCGCCGGCGGCCTCGGCCGGCTCCGCGGCGCGGTCATCGCCGCCCTGGCCCTCGGCCTGCTGGACTCCTACGCCGAGTTCTGGACCGACGCCAGCCTGGCCAAGGTGATCGGCTTCGCGGCGATCGTGGTGTTCCTGCAGGCACGCCCGCAGGGCCTGTTCGTCCTGCGCAGCCGGGCGCTGACATGACCGCCCGGATGCGCGGACCCGCGCTCTTCACCGCCGTCGCGCTGCTGGTCCTCGTGGTCGCGCCGGCCGTCCTGGACCCGTTCCGGCTGGGCCTGCTCGCCAAGTACCTGTGCTTCGCGATCGCCGCGCTCGGCATCGGGCTCGCCTGGGGCCAGGGCGGCATGCTCACCCTCGGGCAGGGCGTGTTCTTCGGGCTCGGCGGCTACTCGATGGCGATGTACCTCAAACTCCACGACGCCGGCCCCGGCAACCTCCCCGACTTCATGGTCTGGAGCGGCGTCGAGCGGCTGCCGCTGCTGTGGAAGCCCTTCACCAGTCCCGTGTTCGCCATCGCCGCCGCGGTGGTCGTGCCCGCCGCCGCGGCCGCGCTGCTCGGACTCCTGGTGTTCCGCCAGCGCGTGCGCGGCGCCTACTTCGCCATCCTCAGCCAGGCGCTGGCGGCCGCCTTCACGATCTGGCTCGTCGGCCAGCAGGGCCTCACCGGCGGCACCAACGGGCTCACCCACTTCTACGACGTCTTCGGCCGGGACCCGGAGACCGACGGCGCCAAACGGATCTTCTACTTCGTGGTGGCCGTCGTGCTCGGCGCCCTGTACCTCCTGGCCCGCCAGCTGATGAAGAGCCGCTTCGGCCGGCTGCTGGTCGCGGTGCGCGACGGCGAGGACCGGGTCCGGTTCCTCGGCTACAACCCCGCCACCGTCAAGACCGTGGCCTTCGCCGTCTCCGCGGCCATGGCGGGCATCGCCGGCGCCCTGTACGTGCCGGTCGTCGGCATCATCTCGCCCTCGCTGCTCGGCGTCGTCCCGTCCATCGAACTCGTCGTCGCGGTCGCCATCGGCGGACGGTTCTCGCTGGCCGGGGCGGCCCTCGGCGGAGTCCTGCTCAACTGGGCGCACACCACCTTCAGCGAGCAGTACCCGAGCGGCTGGGTCTACCTGCAGGGCCTGATGTTCATCCTGGTCATCATGGTGGCCCCCGGCGGCGTCGCCGGTGCCGCCCGCTGGGCCGCCGAGGCGATCGGACGGCGCCGGACGGGCCGCGGTCCGTCCTCCGTCCCGGAACCGGCGGGGCCCACGCACGGACAGAAGGAGGTGGCCGCTCCATGACTTCTCCCTCCCCTCCCGCCTCCGCGGCGGCGCCCGCATCGGAGGCCCCCGCGCTGCTGGAGATCCGCGGGCTGGAGGTCGTCTTCGGCGGGTTCCGCGCCCTCACCGGCGTCGACCTCACCGTGCGGCAGGGCGAGCTCCGCTTCCTGATCGGGCCCAACGGGGCCGGGAAGACCACGCTGATCGACGTCATCACCGGCCTGACCCGGCCGGCGAGCGGATCGGTGGGCTTCGCCGGCACCTCCCTGCTGGGACGGCGGGAGCACCGGATCGTGCGGCTCGGAATCGGGCGGACGTTCCAGACCTCCGTGGTCTTCGAGGAGCTCACGGTGGCCGAGAACATCGACCTCGCCGCCTGCTTCCGCCGCCCGCTGCCCGCGCTGCTCCGGCAGCGGCGCGGCACGTCCGAGGCCGTCGCGACCGCGCTGGAGCGGACCGGGCTGGCCGGCTTCGCGGACCGGCCCGCCGGGGTGCTGTCGCACGGCCAGCGGCAGTGGCTGGAGATCGGCATGCTGATCGCGCAGCGGCCCCGGTTGCTCCTGCTCGACGAACCCGTGGCGGGCATGAGCCGCACCGAACGCGACCGGACGGGCGAGCTGCTCGTCGAGATCGCGAAGGACCACACGGTCATCGTCGTCGAGCACGACATGGAGTTCCTCCGGCGGTACGCGTCTCAGGTGACCGTCCTGCACGAGGGAAGCGTGCTCATGGAAGGGGACGTCGCCGCCGTCCAGGCCGACGCCCGCGTCCAGGAGGTCTATCTCGGCCGCCCGAGAGAAGAGAAGACGCCATGAGCGAGGAGCGGGTGCCGCTCCAGGGAGCGGGCGACGGCCTCAGCATGAACGGAGAGACGGCATGGCCGAGGTGATGCTCGAGGTCAGCGGGCTGCAGGCCGCGTACGGAAGGTCGCAGGTGCTGTTCGGGGTGGACCTGACGGTACGTCCGGGCGAACTCGTCACCGTCATGGGACGCAACGGGGTCGGGAAGACCACCCTGCTCAACTCGATCATGGGCCTCCTGCCCCCGACGGCCGGCACGGTCACCTTCGACGGCACCGACGTGACACGGGCGCGCACCTTCCAGCGCGTCCGCTCGGGCATGGGCTACGTGCCGCAAGGGCACGAGACGTTCCCGCAGCTCACCGTCTGGGAGAACCTCCAGGTGACCTTGGAGGCCACAGGGCGGACCGACCGGACCGCCGTCGATGACGCCCTGGAGGTCTTCCCGCGGCTGACCGGGCTGCTGAAACGCCGGGCCGGTTTCCTGTCGGGCGGGCAGCAGCAGCAACTCGCGATCGCCCGCGCCCTGGTGACCCGGCCGCGCCTCCTCATCCTCGACGAGCCGACCGAGGGCGTCCAGCCGTCGATCATCCGCGAGATCGAGGAGGCCATCGAGGGACTCCACCGGGACCGCGGGCTCGCGGTCCTGCTCGTCGAGCAGTACTTCGACCTGGCCCTCCGCCTGGCCGACGCCTTCGTGATCCTCGACGGCGGCGCGGTCCGGCATTCCGGAACGGCCGCCGACCTGCACACCGACGAGGTCAAGAACCTCCTCGCCGTCTGAACGGACACGGGATGCCGGCAGCGCGGCGGAACGCAGGCGTTACCTGGTTACGACACTGGCGAAATATGCCGGAAACGGTCATCCGATTTCCTCACCGCTCATGATCTACAAGCGGAGGAGGACCGATGGGCCTACCGTCGGATGACGATCTCGACGCCTTCATCACGGCGCGGCTGGCGCTGGCGGGGGTCGATCTGAACCAGCTTCCCGAGTCGCCCGATCCCACGACCGGCGCGCCGTCGCGCGCGCAGGCCATGGAGTACCTGCGAACGTTCATGGCCGGCGCGAAGAGCGGCGGCGCGCGGCCCGGCGGACGGCCCGCCGCGATCGGCGGCTGGCGTCCGCCGGCGGACGGCCCGGACTCCGCCGCGCTGTCGCAGCAGGCCGATCCGCCACTGGAGTACCCCTCGATCACCACGGCCTGGACGGCGACCCGATGAGCCGCTCGGTCTCCCGCCGGCTGTTCCTGGCGCGCTCGGGCGCGGTGACCGCCGCCGCGGCCCTGGCGACCGCGCCCGGCACGACACCGGCCCTGGCCACCACCCGCCGGCTGACGATCCCCGACGTCCCGGTACGTCCGGAGGCGGCGGCCGATCCCACGGAGGCGACCCTGGCGGAGGCGGCCACGCTGCTCCGCCACCGCAAGATCAGCGCGGTGCGGCTCGTCCAAGCGCACCTGGACCGCATCACCGCGTTCGACGGCACCTACCAGGCGTTCGTCACTGTGACCGGGGAGCAGGCGCTCGCCGCTGCGAAGCGAGCCGATCGGCAGCGCGGCGGCCCGCTTTCCGGCATCCCCCTGTGCATCAAGGACAACTACTTCACCGCCGGGGTCCGGACGACCGCGAACTCGTTCATCTTCGACCAGTTCGTTCCCGGCTACGACGCGACGGGTGTCGCCCGGCTGAAGAACGCCGGCGGGATCGTCATCGGCAAGGGGCAGATGGGGCCGCTGGCCACCACCCGGGCGACGACCCCCGACGGCCGGATCACGACCGTCAACGCCTGGACGCCCACCGACCCCTCGGTCGATCCCGGCGGCTCCTCGACCGGCCCTGCCTGCGCCGTGGCCGCGCGGATGGCCACCTCGTCAATCGGCACGCAGACCGGCGGCAGCATCGTGCTGCCGTCGAACCAGCAGAACCTGACCGGGCTCAAGCCGACCATGGGCCGCACCTCGATCTACGGCGTCATCCCCCTGTCGTTCACCCGCGACCACAGTGGACCACTCGCGCGCGACGCCCTGGACGCCGCGATCATGATGACGGTGCTCGCCGGGCCCGACCCCCACGACGTGCGAACCCTCGGCCTGCCCGCGGTGCCCGACCTCGTCCGTGCGGCCACACCCGTGCGCGCCAAGGGCAAGGTCCGACTGCGGCGCACCACGCGCATCGGCGTCCCCCCGGACTACCTGACCGGAGTGAGCGCGCCGGTGCTCGCGCTGCGCAGGAATTTCCTCGCCGCCCTGGAGGCGATCCCCGGTGCACGGGTCGTCCAGGTCTCCTACCCCGACGACTGGTCCCTGCTGACGGGGGCGTTCAACGACGTGCGCCTGTCCGAGCGGACCGAGCCGTTCCGGCCCTGGCTGCAGAAGGACCTCAAGCTGTTCGGAGTCTCGGTCCTGAGCTGGCTCGGCGGACTGATGCTGTCCGGCGACGAATGGATCACCGGGCAGCGCGCCAAGACCCATCTGCTCCACCAGGTCCTCGACGGGCTGCTGAACGACTGCGACGTCCTCCTGCAGACCGGCCCGGTCCCCTTCGACATCCTCGGGCTACCCGAGATCGGCTTCCCGATCGGATTCGATTCCGGGGTACCTGTCGGCACGATCCTCGGTGGCGGCCCGTACGAGGAGGACCGGCTGCTGGAAGTGGTGGCGGCCTACCAGGCCGTCACGGACTGGCACTGGCGCCGCCCCGCCGACCCGCCCCAGTCCAAGCTGAGGTCCATGGCCGCACGACCGCGGCTCGACGCCGTCACCGCCGCCCGACAGAGCGCCTGAACGAAGCCCCCCGAAGGACAAGGCCCGGAACCGAACCCGGTTCCGGGCCTGCGCCCAGCGGACCGTTGCCGATCGAGCCATGCGGGCCGGGCCGAGTTTGCGGCCGCGGAGCAACCGGCACACATCGTTTGCCCTCGACGTGCTCCTGAAACGCGCGCTGCGATAACGCAATGCCGTTCGAGCATTACCCGCGTCTCTGTGGCTCGCCACCAATGGCACGTCTTCTCTGACCCCATTCTCGAAACTCTCCTGTACCGTGCATTTTGCTACGAATCCTCTTTGGGAGAGTCCATGCGTGAGCTTCGTGCGGGCGACCGGGGGCAGATCGGCGTCTACCGGCTGACCGGGCTGCTGGGTGAGGGCGGCCAGGGTTCGGTGTACCGGGGCGAGGCCCCCGACGGCTCGCCCGTCGCGGTCAAGGTCCTGCACGCCAGGTTCGGCGGGGACGCCAAGGCCCGCTCCCGGTTCGCCGCCGAACTCTCCCACGCCCAGCGGGTCGCACCGTTCTGCACCGCCCGGGTGCTCGACGCGGACCTCGAGGGAGATCAGCCCTACATCGTGAGCGAGTTCGTCGACGGTCCCTCGCTCGCCGAGGCGATCGCCACCGCGGGCCCGTCCCACGGTCCGGCGCTGGATCGGATCGCGATCGCCACGGTGACCGCGCTCGCCGCGATCCATGAAGCCGGGATCGTGCACCGCGACTTCAAGCCGAACAACGTCATCATGGGCGCCGACGGACCACGCGTCATCGACTTCGGCATCGCCCGCGCCCTCGACGCCACCGGCACCCCGTCCAGCGCGATCATCGGCACTCCGGCCTACATGGCACCCGAGCAGATCGCCGGCGGCGCCATCGGCCCCGCCGCCGACATCTTCGCGTGGGCATGCACCGTCGCCTATGCCGCCAGCGGGGCCGCGCCGTTCGGCCTGGACTCGATCCCCACGGTCATGCACCGCATCCTCAACGAGGAGCCGGAGCTGCGCGGGATCACCGGCCCGCTGCGCGACCTCGTCTCCGCGTGCCTCGCCAAAGACGCCGCCGACCGGCCGACCGCTCGCGAGGTCCTGCTGGGGCTCCTCGGCGGGCACGCGTCGGCCGGGGCCGCGCTGACCCTGCTGGACGAGGGCGCTCGCGCGGCCTCGCCCTCGCCCTCGCCCTCGCCCTCGCCCTCGCCCTCGCCGACGAGTCCGGACCCGCAATCACGCGACCAGCACGGCCCACCGAACGAGGCGCCTCCCGCCGGCGCCCCGACGCGGCCGATCCGTCCGCTCGAACGGAAGCCGCTGCGGATCACTCGCGGGAAGGTCACGCGATCGATGGCGCTCGCGGCCGTGCTCCTCGGTCTCCTGACGGCGCTGCCGTGGGGCCACATCGTCCAGACCGGCCTCCTGTTGAGCAACACCGTCCATGACGACCCGATCGCTGGAGTACGCACGATCTGGGGCATCCTCACCGCCGTCATGGCCGTAACGGCGCTCTGCATCGCGATCAACGAGGAGTTCGCCCGGCGGATCTCCGCCGTCTGGGCGGCCGTCCCGGGAGCTCTCGCCGTAGCGTCGATCACCACTTTCATGATCCGCAAAGCGGATCTGGTGTGGCTGAGCACGCATACCGGCGCCACGACGCACGCGCAGATGCGAGAAATGGGATTCGACGTCACGAGCTCGCTGTCGGTGGCCGTGTACATCGCGCTCGCCATGGCGATCGCGGTCACCGCGCTGGCCCTGGTCTCCTGGAGATTCCCCGACCCCACACCGGCCCAGCCCGGCCGAAGGAGCAGCCCCAGGCGATTGCTGAAGCCATCCCCATGATCCCTTCATCCTGTTGACCACGGCGATCGCCGGGAGAAGCTCGTGGGTGACCACGACCCGCATGAACGACCGGACCGTGGCGGCGCCGGGCGGGGCGGGGTGCGTATGCTGGCTGGTAGGTGGCGGTGCGGTGCCAGGGAAGGTCTGCCACATGAGCGCCGAACCGTCCGGGGTTCACCGGCTCGGGCCACCGCCTCGGCCCCGGCGTCGCGCCCTCCACCAGGCGAGCCGGGAGTGGGCGGCCCCACGCCTGAAGGCGGTCACGGAGAACCCGCTGTGGACCCGGATGACGGCGGTCGACTTCTTCGGCAACTCCATCCAGCTGGCCGCGCTGGCGATCCTGTGCTTCTTCCCGTTCCTCATCGTGATCACCACGGCGGCCGGCCAGGACACCGCCACCGTCGTCACCCGTTGGCTGGGCCTGGACGAACCGGCCTCGCACGCCGTGGCCGGCCTGTTCGCCGCCACTCCCGCCACCGGCTCCTCGACCGTGATCAGCGCATGCCTGCTGGTCCTGGGAGCCCTGGCCGTGGCAGGAACACTCCAGGGCTGGTACCGGCGGGTGTTCGACCTGCCCGGCCGCGGCCTGCGGGACCTGGGCGCCCAAGCCGCCTGGCTCGCCGGCCTCCTCGGCTACGGCGCAGCGCACGTCGCCCTCAGCTGGGCCCTGGGCCCCCTCGGCCCCCTCGTCGGACCGATCCTCCAGGGCCTGACCGGCCTGGCGCTGGCGGTCCTGTTCTGGTGGTGGACGATGAAAGTCCTGCTCGGGAAAGCCGCCGACTGGATGTCCCTGCTGCCCTCGGCCCTGGCCACCGGCCTGTTCTGGGTGGGGCTGGGAGCCTTCTCGTCCCGCTTCTTCTCCGACGAGATCGTCTCCAACAAGCAGAGCTACGGCTCCATCGGCGTCGTCATGGTCATCATGTCCTGGCTGGTCGCCGTCGGCGTCGTCGTCCACCTCGGCTCCATCGCGGGCCGCCTGTACAGCGAACGCCACGCCCGAGCTCCCCGCCAATAGAGGTCGGTTACGGCGACCGGGTTGTGGACGGCGGCCACGTCCACCTGCGTGACCGTCAGCCCCGGCGTCCAGCAGCAGGAACTCACCGCTTAGCCTGCTGAAACAGGATCGCGCGGAGACCGAGCCGCACCACTTCGCCGCCCTGTGAACCTCTTCGTGTCAATCGGTAGAGCTCGGCGACCCCGAGACCGCGGATTGGAGTCGTCATGCTCGCTGCCCGCCTGCACCGGTGGAATACCGCCCCGGCTGTTGAGGAGGTTGCGCCACCGCGCCCTGCGGCCGAGGAGGTGACCGTCGACATGGAGGCCGCCGCGGTCACCCATCTGGACCTCACGCTGATGTCCGGGACCTTCGCCTACCGCCCCGAGTTGCCGTTCATCCCCGGCACCGCGGGTATCGGCAGGGTGAGCGCCGGCGGCGAATCGCTGCTTGGACGCCGGGTCCTGGTCCGGGGCGGCGGTGTCGGACTGGAACGGCCCGGTACTTGGGCCGAGCAGGTGACCGCGCCGCTCACCGCGGTACGGACCATCCCCGATGACGCGGACGCGGCGCTCGCCGCCACCTGCTACTCGCCCATGACCACCGCCTGGGCCGCGGTCGATCCGGTCGGCCGCGTCGCCGAGGACGAGCGCGTCCTGGTCACCGGCGCCTCCGGTGGCGTCGGCTCGCTGACCGTCCAACTGGCGGCCCAGGCCGGCGCTCACGTCATGGCCCTGGTACGCGACGAAAAGAAGGCCGCCTCCGTACCCCCGGCCGCCCATGAGGTCCTCATCGGCCGTGGACCGGAGAGCCTGAGCACGGCTGCCGCCGATGGAGGCGTCGACCTCCTGCTCGACACCATCGGCGGCGACACCCTGCCCGCCTTCCTGCCGGCCATGCGCCCCGGCGGACGGGCCGTTCTGATCGGCTACGTCGCCGGCAAGACCCTCACGCTCGATCTTCCTTCCTTCCTGGCCCAGGACATCAGGCTGCTCCCCTTGAACATGGTCCGCCGTCCCGTCCCCGGAGAGGTCTTCCACCGCCTGCTCACCGACCTGACCGAGCGGCGCCTGATCCTGAACACCACCGCTTACCCTTTCGCCCGCATAGCCCAGGCACTCGAAGCCCGCACCGGCGGCAAGGTGTCAGGCACCGTGGCCATCACCATGTGACAGCCGTCGAATTCCGAGTGGAAATCGAACCTGCAGGTCGGCGGATATGGCGAGGGTGGAGGGCCTCCTGAGGCGCCGGTGTGCATTTCGCGTCTCGCACCGGCACTCGGAGGCCCTCCTTCATTCCGAGATCATCGGACTGGGTCTCGCGTATTCAGCACGTCCGTACACAGGACGTCTAGGCCTTGCCCTTCCGGCAGACCCACTTGCCGTTGATCCAGCCACAGGTCTTCTCATAGCCCGAGCGGAAGGTGCCCAGCCAGCTGATGGACTGGTTCGCGGACCGGCGGGGCCGCGCCGTGTAGCTCGACGCCTGGTCGACCGGTCCCCCCGTGGTGTCCACCGCCATGAGCGGCCACGGGTAGGCGGGCCGGGTCGCGGTGACCGATCCCGAGGAGTCCACCTTGCTGGTGATCATGCTGTTCGGTGCCCGGCCGCCCTCGACCCAGTCGACCACCGCACCGAGCCCGTTGAACTTGTCGGGCCCCTCGCCGCCGCTGCAGTGGGCCACGCCCGGCAGCATGAACAGCCGGGCGAACTCCTGGGTGCGGGCCAACCCGCCCATGCGCTCGGTGACCGCCTGGTAGTACGCGACGGTCCCGGCCGGCGGCACCGCCGGGTCGGCCTCGCCCTGCCACATGATCAGCTTGCCGCCGTGCCGCCGGAACTCGCTCAGGTCCGGGTCCGTGGAGTCGTAGATCCCGGAGACGCGGCCCATGATCTCCCGGAAGTTCGCCTCGGTGAACTGGACGTCCTTCAGCGTCATCGACGGCCGCGCCTCGGGATAGGCGAGCCAGCGCAATGTGTTGACGGCGAAACTGGCCTGGTTCGACAGCGCGCCCTGCGTGTAGGGAACGAGCCAGCCCGCCCAGTTGCCTTCCGAACCGCGGGGTTGGGCACCCGGGTACATCAGCCGGTTCTTGTTGTCCCGCGCCCCACCGTAGATCTTGCGGACCGACTCGAGTTGAGCCGGGTCGAGGCAGAAGCCGGACGAGCCGCCGCCGTCGCTCTTGCAGGCGATGCTCTTCGGATCGAACGAGCAGTCCATCGAGTCGCTGATCAGCCCGTCTCGGGTACCGTCCTGGGCGTCACAGGCGCTGACCACGGCCGCATGCAGCGACTTGAGGTCGTCCTGGGTGAGGGTCGAGTTGCCGTCGGCGTCCAGTATGGCCTTGCCGTTCCACCCCTGGTCCCAGATCGCCAGCGCGGTCATGTTCGAGGCGGGGGCGCCGGCGACGATGCCGTCGAAGTCCTCGGGGTAGCGCTGTGCCTCGGTCATGGCCTGGTCGCCGCCCTCCGAGCAGCCCGTGAAGTAGGAGTGCGACGCCGACCGGCCGTAGAAGCGCTTGACGATCTCCTTGGCCACGATGGAGGTCAGGTGCTGGGAGCGGTAGCCGAAGTCGACTCGCAGTTGCGGGTCGGCGCCGAAGAGCCCATCGGTCATGGTGGTTCCGTAGTGGCCCTCGTTGTCCCAGGCCACCGCGAACGTCCCGTTGGTGAGCGGGGTGCAGCCGAAGGTCGCCTGGGCGTCCAGGCGGGCGGTGCCGCAGAAGCCGCCACAGCCGGTCTGCAGGTAGCGCCCCGCCCACGTCTCGGTGGGCAGCAGCACATCGAACTGGATCTGCGGCGCGATGACCCCCTTGACCTCGCAGGCCTCCCACTTGCCGAGGGGATTGTCGGCGGCGGCGACGATGGTCGCCGAGGCGATGTTCGCCGGTGCGCCCGGTACACCGGTCAGGTCCAGCCGCGCGGCTTGCGCGCATGACATCGCCGGAGACGTGGCGGCCGCCTTGGAGGGGACGTTCATCGGGCGCGGCGAAGCCTGCGCCGTGGAGGCGGCGACAACGGCCACCACGAGCACGAACACATTGACGGCAGCGGCAAGGATTCGCCGCCTATTGGGACCCCGCATGGAGAGTGACAACTGACCTCCTGGGACGATACGGACGCCGATCCCCGGTATGATCAGGCGGGCGGCAGTGCCACAAAACCCTTCGGGTCCGCTGACCGAACCGTTTGTCACACGGCCGGGGGAAATCCGCTCAGAGTTCGACTGCCGGAAAGGCGTCCCTGGACGCGGTTCGAACACGCACAGGAACGCGGCCTTGGCCGGACCGCAAGCGCCCCGCCGCCGGGATGGCCCATGGGGCGAGCCCTCGGCGCCGAGCACTACGACGGACGACGCTCGCCTCATGGGCCTGGACGGGCTCCAGATGGGGGTCAGCGGTCGTGGGCCTGGTTCAGGAAACCGGTGACGACGGAGTAGAAGTCGTGCGGCCGCTCCTCCTGCAGGTGGTGGGAGGTGTGGTCCATGACGTACAGGTGGCCGCGCGGCACCATCCGGGCGAGCATCAGGGGATAGTCGGGGGTGAGGAACGCGTCGTGCATCCCCCAGGCGAAAAGCACGGGGACCATGAGGCGCCCCAGCTCGTCGGTGAGGTCCTGCCAGTCACCGCGCGGGTTGTCCGCGTCCGCGGCGAGCGCCATCTCCTCCGGGTCGAGGCTCTGCTGGTAGCGCAGGGAGACGGTCTCATCCGGGACCGCCTCCCGGTCGTACCACTCCAGCCGCGCTATGAGATCGCGCATCTTCTCCCACGACGGACCAGTGCCGCCGTAGTAGGCGTCGCGGGCCTTGCGGCCGCGGCGGGCCCCTTCGGGCAGCGGCGCGAGCGGGCCGTAGAAGACCGGCATGCTTCCGGTGACCACCAGCGAGCGCACCCGCTCGGGGTACTTCGCCGCCAGGTTGAGCGCGATCGTCCCGCCCCAGGAGTTGCAGACGAAGTCGGCCCGGGCGATGTCGAGCGCGTCCATGAGCGCGACGGTCTTCGCGGCGTGGAAGTCCCACATCGGCCCGGTGATGACGCACTTCTCCGACTTGCCGTACTGCAGGATGTCGACCAGGAAGCACTCGCGGTCGCGCGCGAACATCGGCGCGACGGGACCGAAGTCCGACCAGGCCGTGCAGCCCGGTCCGCCGCCGTGCAGGAAGATCGTCGGGCTGCCCGCGCCCATGCGCAGGTAGTGGTACTTCACGCCGTCGGCGTCGGCGTACGCCCCCTCGGGAGCCGGTTGGATGTCCATGACGGAGATCCTCGCGCCGCCGCGCCCGCGCGCCGAAGCCTCTCGGTCCGCTGAGCGGTCCGCGGTCCTTACCGGCGGCGGGCGCCGTGCGTAGCGTGCGCCGCAAGGTGATCACACCAGGAGGTGCCGTTGGAAGCCGTGGCCACTGCGGTCGACCTCGCCGAGCGGCGCGCTCGCGCCCTCGTCGGCCGGGTCGAGCACCGTTCGCTCGGCGTCGTACGGGCGGCCGAGGCCGCCGAGTTCGCGCGGGCCGCCGGGGAGACCTCCGCGTGCCTGGTCGACCCGGAAGACGCCGGCTTCGTCGTCCACCCGATGTACGTCGTCAGCCTGCTCCGCGGCGTGCCGGGCGCCGGCGACGAGGAGTTCCGCCCGGACGGGATGTACCGCGACGAGGTTCCGGGGACGGACGGACTGGACGTCGCCCTGATGGCCGGTGGCCAGGACGTGCGCTGGATCGCCGACGTACGGCCCGGCGACCGGATCGACGTGCGGCGCACGCTGACGGAGGTCGCGCGGAAGGGGCGCGGCACCGGGTTCCTGCTGCTGACCGCCGAGAAGACCTACGGAACGGCCGAGCGCGGTGTCCTCATCGAGGTCACGGAAAGGTTCATCGTCCGATGACGGACCAGGACGTCCCCACCACGGCCGGCGGCCGGCCGGCACTGCCCGGCGCGGAGATCGGGCCCGTCCGGGCGGTGCCCGACGCGGTCCGGCTGCTGCGGTTCGGCGCGGTGACGCGGAACGCGCACCGCATCCACTACGACGCCGAGTTCGCCCGCTCCGAGGGGCTGGCCGGCCCCGTCGTCATGGCGCAGCTGCACGGTTGCCTCCTCCACCGGGCGGCGGCCGCATTCGCCGGCGGCGATCCCCGGGCCGTCCGCGCGCTCGGATGGCAGAACCGCGCGCCCGCGTCTCCCGGTGACCGCCTCGCCGTCACCGGAACCGTGCGCACGGTCGACGCCGCGACCGGCGAGGTCACGCTCGACCTGGAGGAGACCCTCGACGACGGCACCGTCTGCTGCCGCGGGCACGCCGTCGTGGCCCTGCCCCCGTCACCCGATGGCGAAGGGTCGCGCCGCACCTGACCGGCTCGAGACCCGCCGGACGCCGATGGCGTCCGGCGCCGGGGACGGCACCGGGGACGGCGCCGCCAGCGGGCAGTCCGCTCGGCGGCGCCGTCCCCGTGACGGGGCCCGGTCAGTCCATCGTCAGGGCGACCTTCCCGACGGCCGCGCCGGTCCGCAGCCGTTCGATGGCGTCCTCGAACCGGTCGAGGCCGTACCGCTCCACGTTGAGGGTCAGGTCCCCGGCGGTGATCTCGGCGAGGAGCCGCTCGCCCACCTCGGCGAGGTCCCGGGCACGGGTCATCAGGTTGACCGGCAGCAGCGCGACGTCGGCGAGCAGCCATTCCGCGAGGTCGACGGTGAGCTCCCGCCCCGCCGAGTAGCCGACCAGGGCGGCGCGTCCGCCGGGCCGGACGAGCGCGAGCGCGGCGGTCAGCACCGTCCCTCCGACCGTGTCGACGAGCGCGTCGACACGGCCGCCCAGTGCCTCCTCCGACAGATCGCGGGCGAGGATCGCCTTGGCCCCGGCCGGGACGTGCGGCAGCTTGGCCGGCCGGCCGACGACGCCGATCACCTCCGCGCCGGCGCGCGCGGCCAGCTGGACCGCCACGGATCCGACGGCTCCGGCCGCGCCGGTCACGATGACCCGCTCCCCCTCGCGGATCGCCGCCACGTCGTGCACGGCCGCCCAGGCGGCGCCCGCCGGAGAGAAGAAGGAGCAGGCGACGGCGGGGTCCGCGTCCGGGAGGGTGGCGGTGGCGGCCTTGTCGGGGACGACCGCGTACTCGGCCCAGCCGCCGTCACGGCGCAGCCCCACTCCGGCCCCCCGCAGGCGCACCAGTGCGCCCTCCGGGTGGACGTCCGATTCGATGACCGTGCCGCACGCGTCGGTGCCCGGCACGAACGGCGGTTCGGGCAGGATGCCGAACCGGCCGTCGATGACGTTCAGGTCGAGATGGCCGACCGCCGCGGCCCGCACCCGGACGAGCGTCTCGCCCGGCGACCGCGCGGGCACGGGCCGCTCCACGATCCGCGGCGGCGATCCGAACTCGTCGAGGACGAGCGCGCGGGACTTCTTCTCCGCGATCACAGCTTCACCCCATATCGGCGTAGAACACGGGAGGAGACGATGCGCAGCACCCGGTCGAAGACGAACCCGAGGATGCCGAGCGTGATGATGCCGACGAACACCCAGTCGATGCGGCCGTAGTTCCGCGACGTCCAGATCAGCGCGCCGAGGCCGACCTGCGCGGCCACGATCTCGGCCGAGACGATGGTCAGGAAGGAGTTCCCCATCGCCAGGCGGGCGCCCGTGACGATGTGCGGCACCGTGGCGGGCAGCACGATGCTCCGCATGACCTGCCATCGGTTCGCGCCCAGGCTGGTGGCGGCGCGGAGCTTGGACTCGTCGATCGAGAGCACGCCGGCGATGGTGTTGAGCGTGACGATGAAGACGGACGTGTAGAAGATCAGCACGATCTTCGAGGACTCCCCGATGCCGAGCCACACCACCGCGAGGGTGACGAAGGCGATCGGCGGGATGAACCGGAAGAACTCGATGTACGGATCGAGCAGCAGCCGGATCACGGGGAGGCGGCCCATGAGCAGGCCCACGGGCACGCCGACGGCCACGCCGAGGCCCCAGCCGATGAGGATGCGGCGGCCGGAGGCGATGACGGAGTTCCCCAGCGTGCCGTCGGAGGCGAGCTCCTTGGCCGCCTTCACGGTCTGCGCCGGTGAGGCGACCAGCGCGGAACCGTACCGCATCGCGAGGAGCTGCCAGACCCCGATGCCGACGGCGACGGAGATCGCGTACATGGCGACGGTGCGGATCCGGCCGGACGCCGCGCGGGGAAGCCGGCTGCGGACCCGGGGGACGGTGTCCCCCTGCTGGGCGGTGTCTACGGTGGTCACCCGTCCTCCTCTCCGGAGGCGAGGCCCTGCTCCCGCAGGGCCGCGCGGACCTCCTGGCCGATGTCCTGTCGCAGTTTCTGGTGGAGCGCGATCGCGTCCGGGGACGTCTCGTCGCGGGGCCGGGGCAGCTTCACGTCGTAGACGTTCTTGATCGACGCCGCCGGGCCCGCCGTCATGACCGCGATGCGGTCGCCGAGGATGATCGCCTCGTCGATGTCGTGGGTGACGAAGACGACGGTGCATCCGGACTCCCGCCAGATGCGGTCCATCTCCTCCTGCATGACCTGCCGGGTCTGGGCGTCCAGCGCGCCGAACGGCTCGTCCATGAGCACGATGCGGGGCCGGTTCGCCAGGACCCGGGCGATCTGCACCCGCTGCCGCATGCCCCCCGACAGCTGGTCCGGGAACTTGTCGGCGAACCCGCGCAGGCCGACGAGCCCGAGGTACTCGTCCGCCAGGGCCGCCTGCTTCGCGCGGGACATGCCGCGCATGCGGGGGCCGAACGCGACGTTCTGCCGGACGGTGAGCCAGTCGAACAGCGCCTCGCTGCTCTGGAAGACCATGCCGCGTTCCGGCGACGGCCCGTCGATGGGCCGGCCGTCGACGGAGACGGTGCCGGCGGTGGCCGGGGTGAACCCGGCCAGCGCGGACAGCAGGGTCGACTTGCCGCACCCGCTCGGGCCGAGCAGGCACAGGAACTCGCCTGCGGCGACCTGGAGGGAGATGTCCTTGACGGCGTCGTAGGAGCCGAAGCTGATGCGCACGCCGTCGATGCGCGTGGCCGCGCCGCGGGCGGCGTCTCGGTCGATCTCGGTCGTCACGGCGTCCTCACTTCCCCGCGTGCTGGGAGAACCAGTTCTGGAGCACGGCGGTGTTCACGTCCGGCTTCGCCTTGGTCTTGCCGGTCTGGAGGAAGAACCCGGCGGTCTGCTCGTACCCCGCCATGTCGGCGGCGGTGATGTCGCGGACCCCGAAGTCGATCTCCTTGACCGCGGTGAGGGTCTGCTCGACCGGGATCTTCGCGATCTTCTGCGTCGCCTGCGCCGCCGCCTGCGGATCGCTCTCGGTGAGCTTGGCCGCCTCGTCGAGCGCCGCGGCGACCTTGGCGGCCGTTTCCTGGTTGGCGTTGAGCCACTTGTTGCCGGCGATGAGCCACTGGACATAGGACAGGCCGTAGTCCCCGCTGGTCTCGACGATCTTCCCGCCGAGCTGCGTGCCCTTGGCCGGCCACGGCTCCCAGAGGACGTAGGCGTCGACGCTGCCCTTCTGCAGCAGCGCCGGGATCTCCGGCGGGTCGGCGGTGACGAACGTGACCTTCTTCGGGTCGATCTTCTTGGACTCGAGGAACCGCGTCGCGGCGATCTCCGACAGGCCGGGCACGGTCGCCATCTTCTTGATCTGCGACGGGTCCCCGATGCTCTTGCGCTCGACGACCTTCAGGAACTTCCCGGACCGCTCGTAGACGAGGAGCGCCCGGAGGTCGGGGTTCTGCTGGAGCTTGCCGATCGCCGTCGTGTCCGAGCTGCCGGCCAGCTGGATCTGGCCGGAGGCGATCGCGTCGACGGCGTCGCCGCCCTTGCCGAACTGGACCACGTCGACGTTGACGCCGTGCTTGGCGAACAGCCCCTTCTCCTGGGCGACGAACACGGGGGCGTACGCCGCGTCGATGCCGACCGCGAAGCGGACCTTGGGCCCGGCGGCGTTTCCGGCACCCCCGGAGTCGGTCGAGCCGGCGCTGCAGGCGGGAATGGTCATGAACAGTGTGAGAACGGCGGCGGCGCGCCAGAAGGTGGGCCGTGCTTTCATAGAGCACCTCGATGGCAGTGGGCCGGGAACCCCGGCGTGGATTCGGCGTAGGCCGGAGTTCGCTGAACCGTAAGGTGCTCGGCACCTGCGCCGCATGAGCGGAGGTCCACTCACCGGACCGTTCCGGATCCTCGTCCGCGGCGGCGTCCCGGCGGCAGCGGTCTGCTGAGCGAAACGTTCCCGTAGGCAGGACCCGTCCGGCGTCCGATCATCTCGACATCGCTAGCTGATTTCGGGAGGACGACGCATGACCGAGCTCGACTCGTCCGTTTCCGGGGCCGGGGACACCCGCGCGCCGGCACGGCGGCCCAAGCGACCCGGCCGGCAGGACTGGTCGTCGTGGCCCGAGTACAACGCCGCCGCCACCGGCTTTCGCGGGTACTGGTACCCGGTCACCTGGTCGAGCCACGTGAACGGGAAGCCCCTCGCGGTCACCCTCTGCGGCGAGAAGATCGCGCTGGTCCGGGACAACGGGAAGGTGCACGCGCTGCACGACCGCTGCCCGCACCGCGGTGTCCCCCTGTCGTTCGGCGACCAGCAGTTCCCCGGCACGCTCAGCTGCCCGTACCACGGGTGGACGTTCCGCCTCGGCGACGGAGAGCTGTGCGCCGTCATCACCGACGGCCCCGAGTCGCGGATCTGCGGCAAGGTGCGGGTGCAGACCTACCCGGTGGACGAACGCCTCGGCATGGTGTGGGTGTACGTCCCGCTCGCCGGCGAGGAACCGCATTCGCTCGACTCGCAGCTGCCCGAGGAACTCCTCGGCAACTCCTTCATGCTGGGCGGCCGCATCGAGCCGCGGACCGGGAACTGGCGGTTCGCGTGCGAGAACGGCTTCGACGAGGGGCACGCGAAGTACCTGCACCGGACGTCGCTGTGGCGGCTATTCAAGCCGATGCCCACCTGGAACATCACCAGGATCGTGCCGGAGGGCCGGTGGATCTACCGGGTGCAGGACGAGGTGCACTGGGAGGCGGACTTCCCCGGCGTGGGCCGGTGGACGACCAAGCGCTGGTGGAAGTTCCAGCCGCCCAAGGAGACCTTCAACCTCGGCAACACCGGCAAGCCGAAGAAGGTCGACCCGGTCATCGAGTCGTACGGGTTCCCCGGCTTCGCCTCGCTGGCCATGCCGGGCATGCTGCGCATCGCCTACCCGGGATTCATCCACTACGAGTTCTACGTCCCGGTCGACGCCGACCACCACCAGTACGTCGGCGTCATGGTCAACTTCACCGAGGGCTGGAAGAGCCTCGGCTTCTACGCCAAGTACCTCGGCGCGATCCGCTGGCTCTTCCACGGCCAGTTCTCCGGCCAGGACGCGTGGATGGTCGACGTGACGGACGCGCCGCCGGAGAAGCTCTACCGCCCCGACGTGTCCCTCACCGCCTGGCGCACCCTCGCCGAAGAGGAGACCGCCAAGAAGCGGGCCGAGATCGGCGCCAAGTGACCTCTGAGGAGTCTTCCATGCGACGTACCCTGCTGACCCTGATCATCGGCGCGGCCCTCGCGGCGGCGGCGCCGCGGCTGTGGCGCTGGATCGCCCGTACCAGCAACACCCAGGTCCACCGGATCAACCAGTGAGCGGGCTGGAGGGGCTGGACGAGCGGCGCCGGGACCTGGTCGCGGCGGCCTGGAAGCACGTCACCGCGGCGCGGCTGCGCGAGCTGGTCGTCGGCCTCGTGAACGAGCCCAGCCCCACCGGCGGCGAGGGGCCGCTGGCCGAGCACATCGCGGGCGCGCTCGGCGCGGCCGGCATCACGGCGGCGACGCAGCCGCTCGACGACCGGCAGGCCAACGCGTGGGGGCGGCTCCACGGCGACGGCACCGGTCCCGACCTGATGCTGTACGCCCCGGTCGACACGCTGACCACCGGCGACGCGGCCGAGGACGCTCCGTGGACCGGTCCTGACCTGCGGCCCGACATGCGGCCCGCCGCCCGCGTCGTGGGCGATCTCGTGATCGGGCTCGGAGCGTCCAATCCGAAAGGGCACGCCGCCTGCGTGATGATGGCCGCCGAGGCCATTCACCAGGCGGGGCTGCCGCTGACCGGGGACCTGCTCGTCGCGTTCGGCGCCGGGGGCATGCCCACGAACGCGCTCGACGGCGGCGCCCGGCGCAACACGGGCCAGGGCGCCGGCTGCTCCTTCCTCCTGGAACAGGGGCACTGGACCGACTTCGCGGTGATCGCCAAGCCCGGCTGGACCGTGTCGTGGGAGGAGGTCGGGCTCGCCTGGTTCGAGGTGACCGTACGCGGGATCCACACGTACGTCGGATCCCGGCACCGGCTGCCGTACGACAACGCGATCGCCCGCGCGGGCGAGGTCGCCGTGCGGCTGGAGCGCTGGTTCGCCGAGTACGCCGAGCGGCACACCGAGGGCACGGTCGCCCCGCAGGGCATCGTCGCCGCGATCGAGGCGGGGCGGCCGCGGATGGCGGCGGTCACCCCGGCCTCCTGCCGGCTGCTGGTCGATCTGCGGCTGAGCCCCCGGACGACGCCGATGCGGGCCAAGCGGGAGTTCGCCGCCGCGCTCCAGGGGATCCGCGCCGAACTGCCCGGCGTCGAGCTGGCGTCGGAGATGGTTCTCGCCATCCCGGGCACCGCGTCCGACCCGGACATGTGGGCGTCCCGCAGCGCGATCGCCGCCTGGGAGGCACTGGAGGGCCGCCCGCACGAGGTGATCCGCGGCAACAGCGGCGCGACCGACGCCAACATCCTGCGCAACCGGGGCGTCCCGACCGTGCGGATCGGCATGCCGAAGGTCACCGACGCGCCCTTCGAGATCGATTTCGCCATGGGGATGAACACCGTCGACGTCCGGGAGATGGAACGCCTCACCCGGCTCCTCGTCCGCACGGCGGTCGACACCGTCACCCGTACCCGGTCGGAGGTGGGACTGTGAGCGAGATCGTGCTCGGTGTCGGCGCGTCGCACAGCACGCTGATGAACACGCACTGGGAGGAGACGGTCCACAAGGACGAGGCCGGCCGGTTCCGCGACGCCCTGTACGCCGCGCGGGACCGGATCGCCGCGGCCCGGCCGGACACCGTCGTCCTGGTGGGCTCGAACCACTTCCGCGGGTTCTGGCTGGACCTCATCCCGAGCTTCACGATCGGGGTGGGCGAGTGCGTCGCGAGCGGCGAGTCCGGCACGCCGAAGGGCCCGCAGCCGGTCGACGAGGAGCTGGCCCGGTACGTCGCCGGCGCCCTCGTGGAAGGCGGCGGCTTCGACGTCGCCTTCTCGGCCCGGCTGCAGATCGACCACGGCCAGTCGCACGCGATCCAGTACCTGCTCGCCGGGCTGGACGTGCGGATCGTCCCGATCGTCATCAACGTCTTCGCGCCCCCGCTGCCCGCGCTCGCCCGCTGCGACGCGCTGGGCCGCGCGATCCGGGAGGCCGTCGAGGCGTTCCCCGGCGACCGCCGCATCGCGGTGATCGGCTCCGGCGGCCTGTCGCACCGGCTGCCGTGGCCGGACTGGCGCAGCCCGGACGGCGAGGACGAGGAGTTCATGGTCCGGGCCTGGCTCGACGGGCGGAACAACTGGCAGGAGTACGACGGGCGGCGCCGCGAGATCGTCCGGGCCGCCCGGGCGGCGATCAACCCGGAGTTCGACGACGAGCTCCTGACCATGGTCGAGAAGGGCGAGCTGCACCGCATCACCGCGTACACCACCGAACGCCTCGAAGAGGTCGCCGGCAACGGCGCGCAGGAGGTGCGCACCTGGCTGGTCATGGCCGCCGCGCTCGGCCACGTCCCCGGCCGGCGGCTCGCCTACGAGGTCATCCCGGAATGGCTCACCGGCATGGCCGTCGCCGTCATCGAGCCACAGCCCCACGGAGAGGTCCCCGCATGAGCATCTGGAACGCACTGGCCGACGTCGACTACCGGCACGCGTACGTCGACGCGGGCGGGATCAGGACCCGGGCGCTGCAGGCCGGGCCGGAAGACGGCGAGCACGTCGTCTTCCTGCACGGCACCAGCGGCCACCTGGAGGCGTTCGTCCGCAACGTCCCCGAGCACGCCCGGCACTACCGCTGCCACGCGATCGACATGCTGGGCCACGGCTACACCGGCAAGCCGGACGTGCCGCAGGAGATCCCCGCCTACGTCGACCACCTGATCGCCTACCTCGACGCCGTCGGCGCCGAACGCGCGCACCTGGTCGGCGAGTCGCTCGGCGGCTGGGTGTCGGCGTGGGCCGCGAGCGAGCACCCGGAACGGGTCGCGTCTCTGCAACTGCTGTGCATGGGCGGCACCAAGATCAATCCGGAGGTCATGGAGCGCCTGAAGAAGACGACCACCGCCGCCTCCCTGGAGGACGACGTCGAGCTCACCCGCAGCAGACTGCGGCTGCTGTGGGCCGAATGGGACGAGGAGTTCGGCGACGAGCTCACCGAGGTGCGCTACGCCATCTACCACCGGCCGGACTTCCAGAAGAACCTGCCGAACCTGCTGGCCCTGCAGGAGGTGGAGATCCGCGAGCGCAACCTGCTCCGCCCCGACCGGATGCCCCGGATCACCGCGCCCACGCTGGTGGTCTGGGGCAACAAGAACCCGTTCGGCGACGTCCCGGAGGCGCAGGCGATCGCCGACGCCATCCCCGGCGCGCGGCTGGAGATCTTCAACGAGTGCGGGCACTGGCCCCAGCACGAGCAGGCGGGCCGGTACAACCCGATCAGCCTCGCGTTCCTCGCAGAGGCGCGATGATCCGCAAGGGGTACGCCGACACGTCCTTCGGGCAGGTGCACTACGCCGAGTACGGCTCCGGCGCGCCCGTCGTGCTCCTGCACCAGACGCCGCGCTCCTGGGACGAGTACCGCGAGGTGCTCCCCCTCCTCGGCCGGACGCACCGCGCGATCGCCATGGACACGATCGGCTTCGGCGCCTCCGCGCCGCTCGCCGAGCACAGCATCGAGACGTACGCCGCCGCCGTCCTGGAGTTCCTCGACGCGCTGGGCCTGGACCGCGCGACGCTGGCCGGCCACCACACCGGCGGCGTCGTCGCGGTCGAGGCGGCGGCGCGGGCGCCGGAGCGCGTCGAGCGGCTGGTGCTGTCCTCCACCCCGTACGTCGATGCCGCCGCGCGCGAGGCGCGGCGGCACCGCCCGCCGATCGAGCACCTGGAGACCGACCCCGACGGAGGTCATCTCACGGAGATATGGCGGCGCCGGCAGCCCTTCTACCCCACGGACCGCCCGGACGTGTTCAACCGGCTGATCCGGGACGTGCTGGTCCTCGGCCCGGACGCGGAGAAGGGACACGAGGCGGTCAGCGCCTACCGCATGGAGGAGCGGATCGGTCTCGTCCGCTGCCCCGTGCTGTGCGTCGGCGCGTCGGCCGACCCGTTCAGCTTCCCCGAGCTGGCGTCTCTGGCAGGACGTCTCGACGATCCGACCATTGCGGTCATCGAGGGCGGCATGGTCCCATTAATGGAGCTGCACTCCATCGAGGTAGCCGATCTCATCGCGAGGTTCGCGTTATGACCGTGGTTCCGTTCGCCCGCCCCGCAACAGATCTCCCGCTCGCCCCGCAGCACGACGCCGACGCGATGAACTCCGTCCTCGGCAAGGCACGGCTGATCATCGAGTCCTTCACCGCGGAGGACGACGTCCTCTCCCTGGCCGAGCTGGTACGGCGGTCCGGAGTGGCGAAGGCCAGCGTGCACCGGCTCGCCCAGGAACTCCTCGAGTGGGGAGTCCTGGAGCGGGTCGGCAACCGCTACCGCCTCGGCCTGCGGCTGTTCGAGATCGGCCAGCGGGTGCCCCGGCAGCGCACCCTGCGCGAAGCCGCCCTCCCGTACATGGAGGACCTGCTGATCGCCACGCAGGAGGCCGTCCACTTCGCGATCCACGACGGCCTCGACGTGCTGTACGTCGAGAAGCGCGGCATCCAGAAGCGGTCGCGCGTCGCCGGTCGCCTCCCGCTGTACTGCACCGCGACGGGGAAGGTGATCCTCGCGTTCTCGCCGCCGTCGCTGTTCCGCGAGGTTCTGGACAACGGCCTGCGGCCGCTCACCCGCAAGACGATCGTGCAGCCCGGGCTGCTGCGCGCGCAGCTCGACAAGGCCCGCGATGAACGGCTGGCGGTCGAGGTCGAGGAGACGAGGCTCGGCTACATGAGCGTCGCCGTCCCCGTCTTCAGCACGCCCACGACCCTCGCGGCCGCCCTCTCGATCACCGCGCCCACCTGCCGCATGAACATCGTCCGGTTCACCGCCGCCCTCCGTACCGCCGGCCTCGGCATCTCGCGCGCCCTCCAGGCCCAGGCCCAGGCCCAGGCCTAGGTCGTGTCCAGTGGATCATGCGTTGATCCAGAGCAGTGCTGTGACTAGGACGATTGCCGCTCTGTAGTTGCGGGCGAGCTTGTCGAAGCGGGTGGCGATGCCGCGCCATTGCTTGAGGCGGCC
>NZ_WBMR01000069.1 GCF_008923365.1 Actinomadura montaniterrae | reverse complement strand
CAACGGGCACTGCGTGCGATCGCTGCATCGCTCCGGCTCGCCCAGGGGCTCGCTGCGCGATCGAGTTCTCGCAAGCTCGAACTCGGCTTCGCACGCGATCGCAACGCTCGGGTCCGCGCGGGCCGGGGTTCGGACCACTGACGATGGTCCCGGTCACCGGGGGCTTGCGGGGGGAGTCGGCGGAGGGGTTGTCACCCTGGGGCATGCGGCGCCCTCCTTCGGCGGGCAACTGGGCGAACGTGGGGGACGCTTCGGCTCGCTTCGCGTTCGGATTCTCGCAAGCGCGGCGCCGGGTTCGCAGACGTTCGGGGGTTCGCGGAGCAGACCGTGTCCGGACGGTCAGGTCCGGGCCGATCGCTCCCGTCGCGGGGGCCACACGGGTCATCCGCGCCTCCGGAACAGGCCGTAGCCGACGAGGGCGGCGATCGCGAGGGCGACGAACAGGCCCGTCCGGACGCCGCCGGCGTCGCGGTGGCCCTGGTCGGCGTTGTCCTTGCCGGTCTTCTCCGCGGCCTTCGCGGACGCCGGCGGCGAGGCGGACGGCGCGGCCGCGCCCGGCACGGGGACCTTGTAGACGGGCTGGTTCTCGCCTTCGGACCCGGCGAGGAAGTACCTGCCGTCGGGCGTGTAGGTGATCGACTCGCCCTGCGGCTGGAACGGCAGCGACACCGAGCCGAGCGACTTGCCGGGGCTCCCGTCCGGCTTCACGGCGTACATGCGGGCGCCGAAGTAGGTGCGGATGACGCAGGTGCGGCCGTCGGGGGCGAACGCCCCGTCCGTCGCGATCGCGGGCGCCTTGCCGATCTTGTGCATGACGTTGTAGCCGGACGTCCGCAGCCGCTTCGGCGCCTCGTAGACCGCGCCGCCGAACAGCTTGCTGGCGATGTACAGCCGGTTCGTGCGCGGGTTGACCATGAGGGTCTCGGCGTTGCGCGGCCCGTCCGCGTACTTGATCCTGAACGCGGTGGCGCGGATGGTCTGGCTGCGCATCTGCGCCGGCTCGGGGATCCGGTAGACGGTGACGTACGGCCAGGCGCCGCCGAGGTTGTCGCCGATGTCGCCCATGTAGATCGCGGGACGGCCCCGCTCGTCCTTGCCGAGCGCCATCGCCTCCCAGTCCCGTGCGGACGCGCCGCCGAGCGTCAGCACGGCCCGCACCCTCCCGTCCGGGCCCAGCGCGTAGATCTTGGGGACGCCGCCGGAGTCGTTGTGGGTGTAGACGATGCCGGGGTGCGCCGTGCTCGCCGCGAGGCCGCTGGACTCGGTGATCCGCGGGTCCCGGATCGTGAAGGCGGCGGTGTCGCCGGCCGCGGTGCCGGCCGCCGCGGGCGGGGCCCAGCAGGCGGTCGCGGCGGCGCCGAGCGCCACCGCGGCGGCGGCCCCGAGCAGGGCACGCGGGGCGGACGGACCCACTGACATCTCGCGATCAACCCCGTTCCCCCGCCCGGTCGATCATACGACGCGCCCCGCGAACCGGGCCCGCACCGGCGGTCAACGCAGCAGCGCGCCGACGACCACGGCCAGGATCAGCGCGGTCAGCACGGTGGGGAGCAGCCATTGGGGCGCGCGGTTCACGCATTGAGCTTATGCGGCCCCGCGCACGGCGCGAACCGGACGGCGATGATCTGCATCTCATCTGGCATGTGCGGTTTGTTCGGGGTGGTCCGCTCGCCCTTCGCCGATGATCCGGGACGGGCGTCGGACGTGTTCGTGACGCTGGGGGCGCTCGCGGAGGAGCGCGGCACGGACGCGGCGGGCGTGGCGCTGCTCGGCGGCTGGCCGGGGCTCGGGCACGACGGCTGCCGGGTGGTGAAGGGCCGCGGCCGGTTCTCCGCCGTCTGGCGCGCCGAGCTGCTCGCCGAGCTGGACCGGGCGCCGGTCGCGCTGGGCCACACCCGCTGGGCGACGCAGGGGTCCCCGGTGGAGCCGGCGAACGCGAGCCCGATGCTGGTCGGCGCCCCCGGGGCCGCCGGGATCGTCGGGACGCACAACGGCGACGTCGACGCCGCGGCGCTGCGGGCGCGGTTCGCGCTGCCCGCCCCGTCCGGCGGGACGGACAGCGAGGCGGTCTTCCAGTTGCTCGCCGGGCGGCGCGGCTCGTCCTGCGTCACCGGCGCCCTGGAGGCGCTGGTCGGACGGGCCGCGCTGGCCTGGGCCGACCGCGACCGCCCGGGCCAGGTGCATCTGGCGCGGGCCGCGCTGAGCCCGCTCGCCGTCGCGGTCGACTCCGAGCAGAACATCTACTGGGCGTCGAACCCGCGCTGGTTCCGGGTGGTGCAGCGGTACACGCGGGTCCGGTTCGTGACGATCGTCATGCTCCGCGAGGGCACGTACATGCGGGTCGGGACGGAACGGGCGCCGGGGCGCCGCGACCGGCCGCAGGTGCTGGCGGCGGCGTCGTTCGTCCCGACGGCGCGTCCGGTGGACCACGACGACCGGGTCTGGACGGGCTTCACCGAGGCCGACCGCGCCCGCGACCAGTCCACCCTCCGCCACCGCCTCGCGACCCCCGGCCTCGTGACGGTGGCCTGACCCCGGAGCCGAAGCCCCGGGGAAGGCACTCCGAACCGCTAGAGGCGCTCTACGACGTAGTCGATGCAGGCGGTGAGGGCTTCGACGTCGGCCGGGTCGATCGCCGGGAACATGCCGATGCGCAGCTGGTTGCGGCCGAGCTTGCGGTACGGCTCGGTGTCGACGATGCCGTTGGCGCGCAGCGCCTTGGCGACCGCCGCCGCGTCGACGTCGTCGTTGAAGTCGATCGTGCCGACGACCTGCGAGCGCTGCGCCGGGTCGGTCACGAACGGCGTCGTGTACGAGGTCTTCTCGGCCCAGGTGTACAGGCGCTGCGAGGAGTCGGCGGTGCGGGCCGTCGTCCAGGCCAGGCCGCCCTGCGCGTTCATCCACTCGATCTGCTCGGCGAGCAGGATCAGCGTGGCGACGGCCGGGGTGTTGTAGGTCTGGTCCTTGGACGAGTTGTCCCGGACGGTCTTCAGGTTGAAGAACTCCGGCACGTACCGGTCGGACGAGGCGATCTCGTCGATCCGCTCCAGCGCGGCGGGCGAGGCGAGCGCGACCCACAGGCCGCCGTCGGCGGCGAAGCACTTCTGCGGTGCGAAGTAGTAGACGTCGGTCTCGGCGACGTCGACGGGCAGGCCGCCCGCGCCGGACGTGGCGTCCACCAGGACGAGCCCGTCGCGCGCGGTGGTGCCGGCGGGACGCTTGATCGGCATGGCGACGCCGGTCGAGGTCTCGTTGTGGGTGAGCGCGTAGACGTCGACGTCCTCCTCGGCGGACGCCTCCGGGTGCTGGCCCGCGGGACTCTCGATGACCGTCGGGTCCCCCAGCCACGGCGCGCCCGTGGTGACCTTGGCGAACTTGCTGGAGAACTCACCGAACGTCAAGTGCTGCGAGCGCTGCCGGACGAGGCCGAACGCGGCGGCGTCCCAGAACGCGGTGGTGCCGCCGTTGCTGAGCAGCACCTCGTAGCCCTCGGGGAGGGAGAACAGCTGCGCCAGGCCCTCGCGGACCCGGCCGACCAGGGACTTGACCGGCTTCTGCCGGTGCGAGGTGCCCATGTACGTCGAGCCGGACTCGGCGAGCGCGGCGAGCTGCTCGGGGCGGACCTTGGACGGCCCGCATCCGAAGCGGCCGTCGGCGGGCTTGATGTCGGCGGGAATGGCTATGGCTGGATTCGCGCTTTCGGTCACTCGCAGAAGGCTACTTGGTGCGGTGTACGACCCAGGTAAGCAGGGCCACCAGCATCACTCCGCAGACAGCGGCGACGACCCCCGGCGGGTAGATCCAGTCGCGGCCGTGGGCGTGGTCGTCGACGGCGGCGCGGACGGCGTCGTAGGTGAGGAACGCGAGCAGGACGGCGCCGAGGGCGGCGGCGACGCGGCCGGAGACGGCGTTGGTGCGGCGGCGGCGTTCCTCGCGCTCCGCCGCGTACCGGCGCATCTCCTCGGCCGGGCCGGGCTCCGGCTCCGCGGGGCGGACGGCGCGGGCGGCGGGTCCGATGTCGCCTTCCAGCGGCTCGTCCGGGTCCTCGGTCATGACGCCCATGATGGCAAACACGTGCAGGTCGGGGCACCCCGCCCGGGCCGGCCGCGGTGGTGGAATTACCACGATCCGTAGTCGGATCTCGGAAATTTTCGATCCATTTCGCTGTACGCGACGTCCAATGTCTCAAAGGGGGCGCGCAAGGAGGCGCGCGCCGGGACGAGGAGCCGCCGGGGGACGAGCGCGAGAGCGAGGGGTTTTCCATGCCGGGCGACGGCGACCGGATCCTGTCGGAGGATCGGCTGCGCGGAGTGCTCGACCTGTTCGAACGGCTGCGGGAGCGGCCGCCGTGGCGCTGGCGGGAGCGGCTGCGGCCGCTGCTCCTGCTGCTCGGCCCGGCGGGACCCGCCGCGCACGTCGCGGAGATGCTCAAGAACCGGTGCGAGCAGGAGCGCGCGCCCGTCTCGCACATCGCGGCCGACACCCCCGCCACCGACGTCGCGGGCGTGCTGCGGGAGGCGAAGCGGGAGCTGTCGCAGCCGAGCAGCCGGGCGCGCGGCGAGCCGGCGCTGCGGTTCCCGCTGCTGGAGATGGCGCTGTGGCTACGGGACCTGCGGGAGATCCGGCTGGCCGGCGACCAGTCGCCGCCCCGGTACGCGTCCCCGTCGGAGCGGGAGAACTTCCAGCTCGTCCGGCGGCTCACGCACCCGCCCGTCGGCGACAACGAGAACGCGCGGCGCCGCGAGCTGAACCGGGTGATCCGGCGGCGCGGCCGGGACGTCCTGCGCGACCTGGAGGAGCCGCGCAGCCGCACCGCGACGTTCCTGTCGTTCCTGGAGCAGATCGCGCCGATCGGCGTCGCGGTCGTCGCGCTGATCAGCGCCGGGACCGCCGCCGCGCTGGACCTGGCGTCCGCGGTGCTGGCCGCCGTGGTCGGGCTGGCGTTCGTGACGGTGCAGATCGTCGCGCGGACGCGCGGCTGGTACGGGGTGCGGCGGTTCGGCTGGTTCGTCGGGCAGCCGTACTTGCAGCGCGACTCCACCGGCTTCCTCGGCTTCGCGCTGGGCGTGTTCGACCCGCGGCCCGTCGAGCCGGACGACCACGCGGAGCAGCTCGACCTGCTGCTGGTCGCCGCGTTCCTGGAGGACCTGCGGCGCAACTACCGGCGCGACTACCGGCGGGCGGCGTGGGCGCGTGTCCGCTACCCGGTGCTGATCTTCGAGCATCTGGCGCCCGGGCATCCCGGCGTGCGGGTGATCGAGTACATCGAGCACGTGCGCGCCGACAGCGGCGACGGCGCGGCGCTGCCGGGCTTTGACCCGCTGGTCGTCACGGCGGGCGTCGACCCGGCCACGCCCGCTGAAGACGGCCCGTCCGCCGCGTCCGGGCCCCGGCTGGTTGACCGGCTCGCGCAGGCGGTCCGGGTCGACCTGTGGTCGGGGGAGCCGCAGAGCGTGTTCGCGGCGCGCGCGCTGTGGGACCGGTACTGGCGCGAACAGCGGCGCGTGGGCGTCCTCGGGTCGCGGCGGGAGCTGCGCGTCGACATCACCCGCGACCCCGGCGGCGACATCCCGCCCGTTCGGCCGGTGCGGCGGCGTCCGCGGCTCACCCATCCGGCGCTGCCGTGGATCGTGATGGTCGCGGTCGCCGCCGCGTCGATCACCGTCATCTCCGTCCAGGTGGACCGGTACTGCTCGCCGTTCGGCATCAAGCGGACGGCGTCCGGCGAGTGCATCGGGATCACCGACGGGTCGTTCAAGTTCGGCGAGGCCAGCGACGGCGAGAACAACGACAACCGGCTGTCGTCGGTGCTCGGGCGGCTGAAGAAGCAGAACGACGCGGTGGCGCGGTCCGGCAAGCCGCACGCGACGATCGTCTACCTCGGGCCGATCACCGCCGACCCCGCCATCCAGAACCGGCAGCTCGACCTGCTCGCCGGCGCGGAGGGCGAGCTGGTCGGCCTCGCCATGGCGCAGGAGGAGTTCAACGCGGCCAGCCAGAGCCTGCGGATGCGGGTGCTGGTCGCGAACGCGGGCGCCCGGTTCCAGCACGCCCGGCAGGTCGCCGAGCAGATCCGCGGGCTCGCGCTGAAGGACCGGTCCGTCGTCGCGGTCGTCGGGTTCGAGCAGAGCCGCGCCGAGACGCAGGACGCGATCAAGGTGCTGTCGAAGTCGGCGCTGCCGATGGTCGGCACCGCCAACAGCTACAACGAGACGGGGATGCTCGACCACGACGCGGGCTTCTCCCCGTACTACTTCCGCCTCGCGCCGCCCAACCGGCGGCTGGCGCAGCACGCCGCCTACTGGGCGAGCCACGGGCAGGTCGGCGGCAAGCGCGCCCGCACCGTGGACGTCATCTACAACGCCGACCCGCACGACCTGTACAGCAGGGATCTCGCCTCGTCCTTCAAGAGCTCCTTCACCGGCTACGTGAAGGACGGGCAGGTCGTCGTCCGCGACTACGACAGCCCGGGGAACCTCGGCAAGACCGTCCACGAGCTGTGCCAGAAGCCGCCGGACCTGTTCTACTACGCGGGCCGGTCGGACGAGTTCCGCACCTTCACCAACGTCCTCCAGCACACCTGCCCCAGCGGGCAGATCGTCCTCGCCGACGACGAGATCGCCAAGTACGTCAGCGACAACGCCCCGCAGATCGGCAAGGTCGCCACGTTCCGGCTGTTCTACATGCCGCTCGCCGCGCACGAGGCGTGGACGGACGCGTGGGTCGGCGACCGCCGCAACGTGTTCTTCAACGCCTACCCCGGCGCCGTCGACTCGATCATCGGGAGGAACGCGCCGCGCGACCTGCGGCCGTCGGAGACCCGCGCCGCCGTCAGCTACGACGCCGCCTCGGTGATCGGGTTCGTGGCGGGGCAGGTGTTCACCGCGCAGGCGGCGCCGCCGACCGCGGGCGGCGTGTTCGCGGCGCTCGACGACCCGGGCGAGGGCCCGCTGTGGAACGGCGCGAGCGGCGTCCTGCAGTTCACCGGGCGCGCCGACGGACACGTGGTGGAGGACAAGCCCGTCCTGCTCGCGACCGTCCGCGCGGGCGGCGCCGTCGAGGTCAGGGAGGTCTGCGGCCGCCTCGTCACCGGCCACCAGGCCCGCGCCGACTGCCCGGCGGGCGACGGCACGCCGTCCGAGCCGTCCCGCTGACGCCGGCCGGGGCGCGAGCCGGGCGAGGGCGCACGAAGGCCCCCGGTTCCGTGTGAACCGGGGGCCTCAGGCGCGTTCAGCGGGGGCGGGAGCCGGCGTGTCGGCCGGCCGTGCTGTCAAGCACTGCGCTTGAGGACCTCCGCCGCTCCGGCCACGTCGTCGATCGACCGGGTGCCCGGCCCGACGTACCGGGCGCTCGGCCGGACGAGGCGGCCGGTGCGCTTCTGCTCCAGGATGTGCGCGGCCCACCCGGCGGTCCGGCCGCAGGTGAACATCGCGGGCATCATCGCGGTCGGGACCTCGGCGAAGTCCAGGATGACCGCGGCCCAGAACTCCACGTTCGTCTCGATCGGCCGGTCCGGGCGGCGCTCGCGCAGCTCGGCGAGGGCGGCGTCCTCCAGGGCCTTCGCGGCCTCGAAGCGCGGCGCGCCCAGCTCCTTGGCGGTGCGGCGCAGCACCCGGGCGCGCGGGTCCTCGGCGCGGTACACGCGGTGGCCGAAGCCCATCAGCCGGTCGCCGGAGTCGAGGATGTCGGTGACGACCTTGCGGGCGTCGCCGAGCTGCTCGACCTTCTCGATCATCGGCAGGACGCGGGCCGGGGCGCCGCCGTGCAGCGGTCCCGACATCGCGCCGATCGCGCCGGAGATGCTCGCCGCGACGTCCGCGCCGGTGGAGGCGATGACGCGGGCGGTGAAGGTGGAGGCGTTCATGCCGTGCTCGGCGGCGGAGACCCAGTACGCGTCGATGGCCCGGACGTGCTTCGGGTCGGGCTCACCGCGCCAGCGGACCATGAACCGCTCGGTGATCGTCGCGGCCTCGTCGATGCGGCTCTGCGGCACCATCGGGACGCCGATGCCGCGCGCCGACTGGGCGACGAACGACAGCGCCGTCACCGACACCCGCGCGAGGTCGGCGCGGGCCTGCTCGTCGGAGATGTCGAGCAGCGGCTTCATCCCGTACGCGGGGGCGAGGGTGGGGAGCGCGCTCTGCACGTCCACCCGGACGTCGCCGGAGGTGACCGGCAGGACGTGCGGGTCGGCGGGGGCGAGGCCCGGGTCGAAGCTGTCGTCGACCAGCAGGCCCCAGGCGTCGCCGAAGGAGACGCGGCCGACGAGCTCCTCGATGTCGACGCCCCGGTACCGGAGGGCGCCGCCCTCCTTGTCCGGTTCGGCGATCTCGGTCTCGAAGGCGACGACCCCCTCAAGACCGGGTTTGAAGTCGGACATGTCGTCCTGCCTTTCGTCCCCAAGAGTGATAAGGCGGTGCCGTGCCATTGAACCCTGTCCGCCTTACTGACCAGTACCCAGGTCCATGTGAGATGCACAAACCCCAGGTGAGAGGCTCAGACGCTGTGGATTCCCCAACGCCCGACCCCGCACGGCTCCGCAGATCCTACGAGGGGGGCGAATTGGCGGAGGCGGCCGTCCCCGCCGATCCGCTGGCGCTGTTCGCCGCGTGGTTCGCCGACGTGCACGCCTTCGGGCTCCCGGAACCGAACGCGATGGTGCTGGCCACGGCGTCCGCGGACGGCGTCCCGAGCGCCCGGACGGTCCTGCTGAAGGGGTACGGGCCGCACGGGTTCCGCTTCTTCACGAACTTCACCTCCGCCAAGGGCCGCGACCTGGCGGAGAACCCGCGCGCGGCGCTCGTGTTCCCGTGGCACGCGATGCACCGGCAGGTGCGCGTCGCCGGCCCGGTGTTCCGGCTGCCGCCGGACGAGTCGGAGGCGTACTTCCGGACCCGGCCGTACGGGTCGCGGCTCGGCGCGTGGGCGAGCGAGCACCAGTCCGGGGTGATCGCGGACCGCGCGGCGCTGGAGCGACGGTTCGCGGAGCTGGCCGAGCGGTGGCCGGATCCGGCCGCGACGCCGGGCGGCGACGCGGTCGCGGAGGGCGACGCGGTGCCGCTGCCGGACTTCTGGGGCGGGTTCCGCGTCGTCCCGGAGAGCATCGAGTTCTGGCAGGGCAGGCGCGACCGGCTGCACGACCGCATCCGGTACCGGCGGACGGCGCTGGACGACCAGGGCCGCCCGCTCGACGCGGACCCGGGCGCGGCCGGTCAGTGGGTGACGGAGAGACTGTCTCCGTGACACCGGAACAGCAGCCACCCCCCGCCTACGCTCCTGACACCCCCGCAGAGACCGCCCCGGACGCCGCGGACGCGGCCGCCGACGAGCCCGAGAATCCGCCCGGACGAGCGAAACCCGAGCGACCGGACGAACCCGAGCGCCCCGAGAAATCCGAGCGACCCGAGAAATCCGAGCGACCCGAGGAACCCGAGGCGCCGGGCTCCCGGCCGGCCGCGCGGAGCCGCCGCGGCCTGGTCCGGCGGCTCGCGATCGACACCCGCCCGCTCGGCCACCCCCCGTACCGGCGGCTGTGGCTCGGGCAGGGCGTGTCGTTCATCGGCTTCCAGGTCACCGCGGTCGCGGTGCCCGTCCAGGTCTACGACATGACCGGGTCGTCGTTCTGGGTCGGCGTGCTCGGGCTCGTCAACCTCGTCCCGCTGATCGTGTTCGGGCTGTGGGGCGGCGCGGTCGCCGACCACATGGACCGGCGCAGGCTGCTGTTCTCCTCGTCCTGCGTGATGTGGGGCGCCACGCTGCTGCTGCTCGTCCAGGCACTGCTGCACCTGGACAGCCTCCTGCTGATCATGGTGGTGGTGGCGGTGCAGGCGACCGGGTTCGCGGTGTCCTCGCCGACCCGCAGCGCGATCATCCCGCGGCTGGTGGACAAGCCGCTCGTCCCGGCCGCCAACACGCTGAACTTCACCGCCAGCCAGGTCGGGATGCTCGCCGGGCCGCTGTTCGCCGGCGTCATCCTCGCCCGCTGGAGCTACGGCGCCGCCTACGGGATGGACGCGGCGCTGTTCACCGTCGGGCTGTGGGCGGCGCTGCGGCTGCCGTCGATCCCGCCGCTCGGCGACGTCGCGGGCGCGCCCGGGCTCCGGTCGGTGATCGACGGGCTGCGCTACCTCGGCACCCAGCCGGTGCTGCTGATGTCGTTCGTCGTCGACATCATCGCGATGGGCGTCGCGATGCCGCGCGCGCTGTTCCCGGAGCTGGCCGAGACCCGGTTCGGCGGCGAGGGCGCGGTCGGCTACCTGTTCGCGGCGATCGCGATCGGCGCGTTCCTCGGCGGGCTGATCTCCGGCTGGATCGGCCGCGTGCACCGGCAGGGCATCGCCCTCGTCGTCTCCATCGTGGTGTGGGGCCTCGCCGTGGCCGCCGCGGGCCTCGCGCACCAGCTGTGGCTCGCGGTGCTGCTGCTCGCCGTCGGCGGCGGCGCCGACCTGGTGTCGTCGGTGTTCCGGCAGACGATGCTCCAGACGTACGCCCCCGACGAGATGCGCGGCCGCCTCCAGGGCGTCTTCACCGTCGTCGTCGCGGGCGGCCCCCGCCTCGGCGACGTGCGGGCGGGCGCGGTCGCGAGCGTCGCCGGCGCCACCGCGTCGTGGGTCGGCGGCGGCATCGCCTGCGCGGTCCTGGTCGTCGCGGTCGCCTTCCTCGTCCCGGCGCTCCTGCGCTACGACACGAGAACCGCCGAGACCGTCCCCGTCCCCTGACCGCTCGCGTCAGCGGAGGGCCTGGTCGGCGGCGGGACGGCCTGGTCAGCGGAGGGCCTGGGCGGCGACCTTGAGGTCGTCGACGAGGCCGGCGTACAGGGCGTCGCGGTCCTCGGCGCGCAGCACGGCGGACGGGTGGATCGTCGCGACGACCTGGGCGTCCGCCTCGCCCGGCGGGGTCTCGTCGATCTCCCGCCCCGCGGCCGGGGTGCCGATCGTCTCCAGGTCGGGCAGGGCGAGCAGCCGCCCGCGCAGCCTCGTCACCCGGAACGACGAGCCCAGCAGCGCCTTCCCGGCCGTCGCGCCGAGCACGACGACGACGTCCGGGTCCAGGGTCCGCAGCTCGGCCAGCAGCCAGGGGCGGCACGCGCGCATCTCGCCCGCGTTCGGCGTCTCGTGGATCCGCCGCTTCCCGCCCGCTTGCCGCTTGAACTTGAAGTGCTTGACGGCGTTGGTGACGTACACGTCGCCGCGCTCGATCCCCGCCTCCTCCAGGGCCTGGTCGAGGACGCGTCCGGCCGGGCCGACGAACGGGTGGCCCTTGCGGTCCTCCTGGTCGCCCGGCTGCTCGCCGACCAGCACGACGCGTCCGCCGGCGGAGCCCTCGCCGAACACCGTCTGCGTCGCGTTCTCGTAGAGGCCGCAGCCCCGGCAGCCGGCCGCCGCCCGGCGCAGCGCGCCGAGATCGGAGCGCTCCGCGGGGGAGTCCGGGAGGAACGGCTCGGCGTCCTGGGAAGTTTTCGCGTTCATCTCGCGTTTCCCCGTACCCGCTGCCCGCGGGATATTCGCGGGGCCCGGCGGCGGGGGACCCATAGCAAGTAGACTTCAAGGCCATAAGACTGGAGGGAGCTGTGACCTCACACGGCCTGATCGATACCACGGAGATGTATCTCCGGACGGTGTTCGAGCTCGAAGAGGAGGGGATCATCCCCCTCCGCGCGCGCATCGCCGAGCGGCTCTCCCAGAGCGGCCCGACGGTGAGCCAGACGGTCGCGCGGATGGAACGCGACGGGCTGCTGCGGGTCGAGGGCGATCGGCACCTCGAGCTGACCGACAGCGGCCGCGGCCTGGCCACCCGCGTGATGCGCAAGCACAGGCTCGCCGAGTGCCTGCTGGTCAACGTCATCGGGCTGCCCTGGGAGGACGTCCACATCGAGGCGTGCCGGTGGGAGCACGTGATGTCGGAGGAGGTCGAGCGGCGGCTGGTCGCGCTGCTGGACAACCCGACCACCTGCCCGCACGGCAACCCGATCCCCGGCCTGGACGAGCTGGGCGGCCACGGTGACGACGCCGCCGCGGCGCCGCTGTCGGTGATGACCGCGGTCGCGAGCGCCTCCGGCGCCGCCGCCGTCGTCCGGCGGATCAGCGAGCAGGTGCAGATGGACAGCGACCTGATGCTTAGACTCAAGCAAATAGGGATACAACCGGGACGAGAGGTGACTCTCCGGGCGACCGATGACGGGGTGCGGGTGACCTGTGACGACGAGGCCGACGGTGCTGCGACGGAACTGCCGCGCGACATCGCCGAGCACGTCTTCGTCAGCAGGCGCTGACACGGTCGGCGTGCCGCCCCCCGCCCCCGCCGCGACGGTCTATACCGAAGATCTCCATACCATCGCGCCGTTCGGGCGTATCCCGGTGGCGGGTTCGTCGTTCAATACGACGAGGCAAACACGTACGAGCACCGCGCCGCGACGCCAGGTGATCATCACGGCGGGCGGTGCGGACCGGCCGCGCGGAGGCGGCGCGGCTGCCGGCGGGACCGCGACTGTGATCGGGATGGGGAGATGAAGCGTTGGGGGGAAGCGCCCTTCGAGGCGCATCTGCCGCCCGAGACCGTCCTCAACCAGATGGAGATGGCGGTCATCGTCTGCGACCGCTTCAGCAACGTCATCTACGGCAACGCGTTCGCGCGCCAGCTCTTCGGGTTCGGCGGCGACGAGATCATCGGGCACTCCATCCTGTCGCTCGGCATCGCCGAGGAGGACCACGAGCAGGCCACCGAGCTCGCCCGGCACGTCCTCAAGGGCGGCGTCTGGGAGGGCACGTTCTGCAACCTGCGCGCCGACGGCACCACCGTGTACACGCGCGCGCACGCCGTCCCCCTGCGGCACCCGTCCGGCGCGGTCGACGGCGTCGTCATCTTCGCGCGCGAGGCGCTGCGCTCCAACCAGCGCGACCAGGAGCGGTACGGGCTGCTGGAGCGGATCGGCGAGCGGCTCGCCGGGTCCCTCGAGCTGGAGGCGACGCTGCGGCGGGTCGCCGACACCCTCGTCCCGCAGTTCGCCGACCACTGCTTCATCGACCTGTACAGCGGCGACCGCCTCTACCGGCGGGTGTCCCGGCACGCCGGCAACTGGGAGCCGCCGCCCGGCACCTGGGCGGAGGTCGGCGAGCCCGTCTCCTACCCGCCCGGCCACTTCAGCGCCAAGGCGATGGCGCGCCGCGACGCCGTCCTCGTCGAGGACATGGTCCAGCACCGGTTCGCCGCGCCGACCGAGTCGTCGCTGCGGCTCGGCGAGTCGATGGGCATCACCTCGGTGATCTCCGCGCCGCTGCTGGTGCGCGGCGAGCTGCTCGGCGTGATGAGCCTGGCGCTGTCCAACCTGTCGAAAAGACCCGACCCGCACTACGACGGCTTCGACCGCGACCTGCTCGGCGCCATCGCCAGCCGCGTCGCGCTCGCCGTCGACAACGCGCTGCTGTTCGAGGAGGAGCGCGAGACCGCGCTCGCCTTCCAGAAGCACCTGCTGCCCGGTGACCGCCCGCCGCCGCTGGACGGCCTGCAGATCGCCTGGCGGTACGAGCCGGCCCGCCCGCTTGAGGCGCACGGCCACGGCATCCAGACCCAGGTCGGCGGCGACTGGTACGACGTGATCCCGCTGTCGGCCGGGCGCGTCGGGCTCGTCATCGGCGACGTCGAGGGCCGCGGCGCCCGCGCCGCCGCGGTGATGGGGCAGCTGCGCGCCGCGCTGCGCGCGTTCGCGCAGGACGACAAGCCCCCGGCCGACATCCTCCGCAAGCTCGACGAGTGGGTCCGCACGATGACCCGGCCCGAGCGGATGCGGTCCGGCTGGAACAGCGACGACCTCGTCCGCCCGCCGCTGGTGTCGTGTACCTACTTCGTGTACGACGCGTGGTCGCGGGTGCTGGAGTTCGCCAACGCCGGCCACGACCCGCCGCTGCTCATCGTGGACGGCGAGGTCGGCGAGCTGGAGTTCGAGAGCGAGGGCGCCATGCTCGGCGTCCGCGCGCCCGGCATGGGCGGCGAGATCCTGTTCAACGAGGAGCAGTCGGAGCTGAAGCCCGGCTCCACGCTGGTGCTGTACACCGACGGGCTCATCGACCGGCGGCCGAAGGACGACGGCGAGTACTACACGCGGGAGGAGTCCCGCGAGATGGTCCGCGCGGCCGTGCAGGAGGTCGCGCGCGGCGGCGTCGAGGCCATCGCGAACGCCGCGTACGACGCCGTCCCCGGCGACATCGACGACGACGTGGCGATCGTGGTGATCCGCACCGCCGCCGACGAGCTGGCGGTCGAGGAGCGCACGTTCCCCGCCGAGCCGATCATGGTGTCGGAGGCGCGCCGGATGGCGGCCGACGCGTTCGCGTCCTGGGGGATGCTCGACGAGCAGGCCGAGCTGGCCTGCCTGCTGGTCTCCGAGGTCGTCACCAACGTCGTGCTGCACGCCACGTCGACGCCGCAGCCGCGCCGCGAGATGGTCGTCCCGGTGCCCGCGGGGCCGCCCGGGCGCGGCGGCGAGCCGCTGAGCGCGCCGCCGCCCGTCCAGTTCAACACCGCGCAGGTCGGCGGCTCGTTCGAGGCGGGTCTCGACCCCGCGATGGACGCGGGCGGGTTCGACGAGGACGACTGGAACCTCGGCGCCGACCTCGGCCGCCGCGAGCCGCCGACGAAGGAGTTCCGGCTCCGGCTGCGGCGCGGCGGCGACGCGATCTGGGTCGAGGTGTTCGACTCCGACATGCGGCTGCCGCGGATCCGCAGCGCCGGCGAGACCGACGAGGGCGGCCGCGGCCTCTACCTCGTCGACCAGCTCGCCACCCGGTGGGGCGCCCGTCCGACGAACGACGGCAAGGCCGTCTGGTTCGAGCTGCCGCTGACCCCGTGATGCGGGCGTGGGCGGTGGACGCGCCGGCTCCGATCGCCTCGGGGCCGCTGCGCCGCGCCGACCGGGACGTCCCGTCGCCGGGCCCGGGTGAGCTGCTGGTGCGCGTGCTGGCCTGCGGCGTCTGCCGGACGGACCTGCACGTCGCGGAGGGCGACCTGCCCGTCCACCTGCCCGGCGTGACGCCCGGCCACGAGATCGTCGGGGAGGTCGCCGAGGCGGGCGCGGGCACGCTGCACGCCGCCGGCGACCGGGTCGGCGTCGCGTGGCTGCGCGGGACGTGCGGGGCGTGCCGGTTCTGCCGCCGGGGCGCCGAGAACCTTTGCCCGTACTCGGTGTACACGGGCTGGGACGCGCACGGCGGCTACGCCGAGTACGCCCTCGCCGTCGACGCCTACACCTACGCGCTGCCGCCCGAGCTCGACGACGTCCGCGCCGCGCCGCTGCTGTGCGCGGGCATCATCGGCTACCGCGCCCTGCGCCGCGCCGACCTCCCGCCGGGCGGGCGGCTCGGGATCTGGGGGTTCGGCGGCTCCGCGCACCTCGCCGCACAGATCGCGATCGCCGAGGGCGCCGACGTGCACGTGTTCACCCGCAGCCCCGCGGCCCGCGAGCTGGCCCGCTCGCTCGGCGCCTCGTGGGCGGGCGACTCGTTCGACGCCTCGCCCGACCCGCTCGACTCCGCGATCGTCTTCGCGCCCGCCGGCGGGCTCGTCCCGGCAGCGCTCGAACGCCTCGACCGCGGCGGCACCCTCGCCATCGCCGGCATCCACCTGAGCGACATCCCGTCCCTGGACTACCAGCGGCACCTGTTCCAGGAGCGGCAGGTCCGGTCGGTGACCGCCAACACCCGCGCGGACGGCGAGGAGTTCCTGCGCCTCGCGGCCCGCCTCGACGTCGCCGTCACCACCCACCCCTACCCGCTGGACGAAGCCGACCGCGCCCTGGCGGATTTAGCCGCCGACCGCTTCACCGGAGCTGCCGTCCTCGTCCCGTAACTGTTACGACCACCTCAACCGACGCCCCGGCCACGCAACGACCTGGACCGTCGCGATCGCGAGCGAAGCCGGATTCGAGCTGGCGAGAATCCGATCGCGCAGCGAGCCCCCAAGGCGAGTCGGAGCGATGCAGCGATCGCACGAGCGCCCGTTGAAGGGAGGGCGTCCAACGCCCGACCGCCGAGGGCGGTCAAATAGGCACAGCCGCCACGTGGGCCCAGGACTGGGTGAACCAGAGCTCGCCGCCGATCACGCGGGGCTTCGCGCCGGTCTTGGGGCCGCCGTCGACCTCGTCGGTGAGCGCCTCGCGGATCCGGTCGGCGGACGCGTCGTCGCGCGCGCCCGCGAGCCACGGCTCCACCGGCCGCTCGACGGTGAACACGTCGAGCCGGCGGATCGTCGCCCCCGCCGACGTGATCATCTCGGTGAGCCGGGCGATGGACGGGGTGCCGGGGTGGTCCGGGTCGCGCAGCCGCTCGATCCGGTCCCGCTCCGGGCCGGCGAGGTTGCCGCGGACGAGATCGGCGATGATCAGCCGCCCGCCGGGCCGGCAGACCCGCAGCAGCTCGCGCAGCACCCGGTCCGGCTCGCCCAGCGTGTACAGCGAGAACCGGGCCGTGACCAGCGAGAACGCGTTGTCCCTGTAGGGCAGTGCGGTGGCGTCGGCCTGCACCGCCGGGCCGGTGGGCTGCGGGCGCGGGTCCTCGCGGGTCGCCATCGCGGGCGGCCGGTCCCCGTCGCCGGCCGGGCCGGTGATGCGCACCGGGCCCGTCCCGAACTCGACCGTCGACATCCGGCCGCCCCGTCCCGGTTCCTCCGGCGCCGGCGTCGCGTCCACCGCGGTCATGTACCGGACCCGGGGGCGCAGCGCGGCGGGCATCGGCCCGCGGCCGCGCGCCACGTCCAGGCACACGTCGTCGCGGTCGGGTTCGACGAACTCCAGCAGGCGCCGCAGGTGCGGGGCGATGCCGCCGGCGGTCTCCTGGACCGCGGTCGCCGGATGCGGCACGGGTGGTCTCCCTCGGCTCGGACCGGCTCCTCGGGCACGGGGACAGGCGTGAAGCCGGTTTCGCCAGTTATGACTCCCGGTGCGGGCGGGAAGTTCGGATCCGGGGCCGGGGAAATTCGCCGCCGGCGGCGTCAGCCTCTCAGGTGCTCGCCGTACAGCGCCCCCACCACCAGCACGAACACGATGATCACCGCGGCGCGGGTGGGCATCGGCATGCGGAGCTTCACCGCGACCCAGCGCACGCAGAACGCGGCGAGCAGCGCGACGACCGCGAGGCTGAGGAGGCCCTCGTCCATGGTCACCTTCAATCCGGGGGGAGTGCCGCCATCTAGAACGATAGACGCGTAAGGCAAGGGTTACCTCGGAGTAGGAGCCGCGCGAGCCGCCCGATAATCTCGCGGATGTGGCAGATGCGAAGGAAGTAGACGGCCGGGACCGGCTGGACGACCTGATGACCAACGTGGCGCGGGCGCGGGTCGCTCTCGGCCTCGCGGCGTTCGCCGCGCCGAAGCTGACCGTGAAGCTGATGACGTCGGCGGGCGGTACCGACCCGGGACGCGACTACGTCGCCCGGATGTTCGCCGCCCGCGAGATCGCGCTCGGCGCCGGCTACCTGCTGAGCGACGGGCCCGGGCGCAAGCTGTGGGCCCGCGCGGGGCTGCTCGTCGACTCCCTCGACACCGTCAGCGGGCTGCGCACCCGCCGCGGCCTCCCGCTGTGGGTGACGGCCGGGGCCACCGCGATCGCGGGCGGTTCCGCCGCCCTGGGCGCCGCCAAGGTCGCCCGCGACATCATGCGCTGACGTCCCCGGACGGGTCCCGGCCTCCGCGCCGGGGCCCGGATCCGGCGCCGCCGCGCTCCGATTTGCGGTGATCTCTGTGGGTAGACCTCCCTCGTCCGGCTGGCGAGGGGGGACGGCGGTATGACCGCTGACACGGTGGCGCGCGGCGAGCAGACCATGCCCAAGGGCAGGGACCTCTACGTCATCCTCGGCGCGCTGATGCTGGCGATGCTGCTCGCCGCGCTGGACCAGACGATCGTCTCCACGGCGCTGCCGACCATCGTCAGCGACCTCGGCGGCCTCAACCACCTGTCCTGGGTCGTCACCGCGTACCTGCTGGCGTCCACCGCGTCGACGCCGCTGTGGGGCAAGCTCGGCGACCAGTACGGCCGCAAGCGGCTGTTCCAGGGCTCGATCGTCATCTTCCTGGCCGGGTCGGCGCTGTGCGGCATCGCCCAGGACATGAACGAGCTGATCTTCTTCCGGGCGCTGCAGGGGCTCGGCGGCGGCGGGCTGATGGTCCTCGTCGTCGCGATCGTCGGGGACGTCGTCCCGCCCCGCGACCGCGGCCGCTACCAGGGGATGTTCGGCGCCGTCTTCGGCATCGCCAGCGTGTGCGGGCCGCTGCTCGGCGGCTGGTTCGTCGACAACCTGTCGTGGCGCTGGGTGTTCTACATCAACCTCCCGATCGGCGTCGTCGCGCTGGCGGTCATCGCCGCCGTCCTGCACGCCTCGGGGGAGCGGGAGCGGCACCGCATCGACTACCTCGGCACGCTGCTGATCGTCGGCTGGTCCGTCGGGCTGGTGCTGATGACGACCTGGGGCGGCACCCGCTACGACTGGCTGTCCGCCCCGATCGTCACGCTCGCCGTCGTGTCGGTGGCGCTGATCGCGGTGTGGCTGCTGGTCGAGCGGCGCGCCGCCGAGCCGATCATGCCGCCGCACCTGCTGCGGCACGCGGTGTTCTCGCTGTCGTCGGCGATCAGCTTCGTGGTCGGCTTCGCGATGTTCGGCGCGCTGACCTTCCTGCCGATCTTCCTGCAGGTCGTGCACGGCGTCTCGCCCACGCTGTCCGGCGTGCACCTGCTGCCGATGATGATCGGCATGCTGGTCGCGTCGATCGGCTCCGGGCAGCTGATCAGCCGGACCGGCCGGTACAAGATCTATCCGGTGGTCGGCACGCCGCTCATCGCGATCGCCCTGTACCTGCTGTCGCGGCTGGACGAGAACTCCTCCACGCTGTCGATGAGCCTGCGGTTCGCGCTCCTCGGGTTCGGCCTCGGCCTGGTGATGCAGGTCCTCGTCATCGCGGTGCAGAACGCCGTCTCCTACCAGGACCTCGGGTCCGCGACGTCCGGCGTCACGTTCTTCCGGCAGATCGGCGGGTCGTTCGGCGTCGCCGTGTTCGGCTCCGTCTTCAGCAACGAGCTGGCCTCCCACGTCGAGGACCTCGCCAAGGGACGGCTGCTGCCGCCCGGCTTCAACCCGTCCGCCGTGCAGGGCAACCCGAAGCTGCTCGACCGGTATCCCGGGCCGGTGAAGCAGGGCGTCCTGCACGCCTACGCGCAGTCCATCGACACCGTGTTCCTGTGGGCGGTGCCCGTCGCGGCGGTCGCGTTCGTCCTCACCTGGTTCCTGCGCGAGGTCCCGCTCCGCGCCACCTCCCAGACCCCCGACTACGGCGAGGGCTTCGGCGCGGCGCCGACCGTCCGCTCGTCCCGGCACGAGATCGAGCGGTCGCTCAGCGAGCTCATGCGGCGGGACGCGAAGGCCGCGGAGGTCTACAACCGGCTCGCCCGCCTCTGCGGCGTCGACATGCCCGCCGGCAGCATCTGGGCGCTGTGCCGCATCGCCAAGGACGAGACGGTCGCCGGGACGGACCTCGCCGACCGCGCCGGCGTCCCGATCGAGCAGGGCCGCCCGTACGTCGACCGGCTCGTCGACGCGGGGTACGTCGACCGCACCGGCGGCGTCCTCGCCATCACCCCGGCCGGCCGGGCGACCGCCGAGCGGCTGTTCGCCGCCCGCCGCGAGGGCCTGGCGAAGCACGTCGAGGGCTGGTCTCCGGAGGAGCATCCGGAGCTGTCCGACGTGCTGACCCGGCTCGCCCGCGTGTCGCTGGGGCAGGACGCCGACGGCGACGTCCTGAAGCGCGGCCCCGCCGCCGAGACCGCCACCTGACGCGCCCGCGTCCCGGGCGCCGCCGGCGCCGTTCCGTCCCGCGGTGAGCATCGGGTCGCCGAGACTCAGCTCACATGGCGTTGCGCTACGAGGGATGTAATCTCATACTGACGACCGAATCTCACTCGGTTTCGGGACGGAACCCCAGAATTTTGGAGGCGTAGTGGCCGAGGCGTACATCGTCGGCGCGGTCCGTACCCCCGTCGGTACCAAGAAGGGCGCCCTCAAGGACGTGCACCCCGCCGACCTCGGCGCGCACGTGCTCAAGGAGCTCGTGAACCGGACCGGCGTCGACCCCTCCGCGGTCGAAGACGTGATCATGGGCTGCGTCATGCAGGCCGGACCGCAGGCCCTCGACATCGCGCGCACCGCCTGGCTGTCGGCCGGGCTGCCGGAGAGCGTGCCCGGCGTCACCATCGACCGCCAGTGCGGCTCCTCCCAGCAGGCGATCCACTTCGCCGCGCAGGGCGTGCTGTCCGGCACCCAGGACCTGGTGATCGCGTCCGGCGTCGAGCACATGGCCAAGGTGCCGATGGGCGCCACCATCGTCCAGGGCCTCGACTTCCCGTACGGCGAGGGCTGGGGCGAGCGCTACGGCCAGCAGGAGATCTCCCAGTTCCGCGGCGCCGAGCTCATGGCCGAGAAGTGGGGCTTCACCCGCGAGGACCTGGAGAAGTTCGCGCTCGAGAGCCACCGGCGCGCCGCCAAGGCCATCGAGGCCGGCTACTTCGACCGCGAGATCGCCCCGCTCGCCGGGCTGACCAAGGACGAGGGCGCCCGCCCCGACACCACGCTGGAGAAGATGGCGGGGCTGAAGACCCTCCGCGAGGGCGGCGTCATCACCGCCGCGGTGTCCTCGCAGATCTCCATCGGCTCGTCGGCGCTGCTCATCGCCTCCGAGGAGGCCGTCAAGCAGCACAACCTGACGCCGCGCGCCCGCATCCACACCCTCGCGCTCACCGGCTCGGACCCGGTCTACATGCTGACCGGCCCGATCCCGGCGACGGAGAAGGCGCTGGCCAAGTCCGGCCTCAAGATCGACGACATCGACGTGTTCGAGGTGAACGAGGCGTTCGCCCCCGTCCCGATGGCGTGGGCGCACGACACCGGCGCGTCGCTGGAGAAGACCAACCCCAACGGCGGCGCCATCGCCACCGGCCACCCCCTGGGCGCGACCGGCGGCATCCTGATGACCAAGCTGCTGCACGAGCTGGAGCGCACCGGCGGCCGCTACGGCCTGCAGACGATGTGCGAGGGCGGCGGCCAGGCCAACGCCACCATCATCGAGCGTCTCTAGTTTCTGCAATCCCGGCCCAAGGGGCTCGCCTGGCGGCTCGCCCCTTGACCGCGATTGGGCGAGCGCGACCTCGCTTCGCGAGCTTCCCGGTGGGGGCTCGCCTTCGGCATCGCCCCCACCGGTCAGATAACGCGCTCGCATGACGGCTGGGCGTTCCTTCGTGGCCCATCCCCGGTTCGGGGGTGGGCCACGGGCGTTGGCGCGGGAGGATGATGGCCGGGTCGTGCCGGTGCACCGCGGGGAGAGGAATATGTACGAGACGATCGTCTACGAGGTCGCGGAGCGGGTCGCGCGGATCACGCTGAACCGGCCCGACGCCCGCAATGCGCTCAGCGACCAGATGATCGACGAGCTGCTCGACGCGTTCGAGCGGGCGAAGGCCGACGACGGCGTCCGGGTCATCGTGCTGACGGGGGCGGGCGAGCGGGCGTTCTGCGCGGGCGCCGACCTCGGCGGGCTCGGCCGGGCGCAGGCGGACGGGCGGTCCGTCGCGGACGCCGGCGCGATCCGCGAGAGCGCCCCGTTCCGGCTGTTCACCGCGTTCCCGAAGCTCGGCAAACCGATCATCGCGCGGCTCGCCGGGCACGCGGTCGCCGGCGGGCTCGGCCTCGCCGCGGCCTGCGACCTGGTGGTGGCGGCCGACGACGTGAAGCTCGGCACCCCCGAGGTCAACGTGGGCCTGTGGCCCATGATGATCATGGCGATCATCAACCGGAACGTCGCGCCGAAGCACGCGTTCCGGCTCTACTACACCGGGCAGCGGATCACCGCGGCCGAGGGCCGCGAGATCGGCCTGGTCACCGAGGTGGTGCCGCGCGCCGAGCTGGACGCGCGGGTGGACGAGCTGGCCCGCACCATCGCCGCCAAGAGCCCGCTCGGCCTGCGCCGCGGCCGCGACGCGTTCTTCGCGATCGAGGGCCGCCCGCTGGAGGACCAGGTGGAGCACCTGCTGTCCGAGCTCGTCGGGCTGGCCGCGACGGAGGACGCCAAGGAGGGCATCACGGCGTTCCTGGAGAACCGCGCCCCCGACTTCCAGGGCCGCTGACCGCGCGCGCGACGGGCGCCGGCGGCGCCGGCGGTGTCAGGAGACGGCGGTGAGGGTGAGCGTCCGCTGCAGTTCGGCGGCGCGGGCGTGCATCCGGTCGGCGGACTTCTCGATCCGGGAGAGCTTGCCGGTGCGGCAGGAGATGGCGAGCGCGCCGATCGCGGTGCCGGTCGCGTCCGTGACCGGGACCGCGGCGCAGCCGGTGCCGAGCGCGTACTCGTCGCGGTCGAGGGAGAGCCCGCAGGGCGAGCTGAGCGTGCTCAGCAGCCGCGCCGGCTCGGTGATGGTGTTCGGGGTGAGGTCGACCAGCGGGTGCCGGGACAGGTAGTCGCGGCGCCGCTCCTCGTCCAGCTGGCTCAGCATGCACTTGCCGAGCGCGGTCGCGTGCGCGGACTCGTCGAAGCCGACCCACAGGTCGACGCGGGGCGCGCGCGGGCCGTCGGCGATGTCGATGAGCCGGATCTCGTCGTCGACGTGCATGCCGAAGTAGCACGCGACGCCGAGCTCGTCGCGGAGAGCGATCAGCGTCGGGCGGACGCGGGCGAGCAGCTGCTGCGTCCGGCTCCGGCCGTGCAGCGACTGGACGCGGTCGCCGAGCACCCAGACGCCGTCCGGGAGCCGCATGGCGTAGCCCTCGTAGGCGAGGGTGCGCAGCAGGTGGTAGGTGGTGGCGAGGGGCAGCCCGGCCTCGCGGGCCAGCTGCTTGGCCGGCGCGCCGCTCGGGTGCGACGCCACCACCTCCATGAGGTGCAGGGCCCGCTGCACCGAGGCGATGAGAGTGGGTCTGCGTGTCTCATCCATCACGCACAGCGAACTCCTCCGGCCCGGCCGGGTCAAGGGCTTTGCCGGTACTCGGCCCTGGCGGCCGCGACACGCCCGCGCGGCGGAGGAGTACACGGCGGGCCGACCGGGGAGTAACTTCGGGACAGTGCAACCTCTGGGGGCGGATCCCCCAGACCCCCAGGGCTGCCGCCCGGAGGGCGGGCGGGAGCAGCGGGAATCGCTTCCGAGGAGCCGGCATGAGCCAGCCGAGTCGCAGCCAGACGACCGTCGACGAGCGGACCGCCCGGCGGGTCGCCGAGGAGGCCCGGGAGACCGAATGGCGGCTGCCGAGCTTCGGCAGGCAGCTGTTCCTCGGCGACTTCCGGCTCGGCCTCGTCCACCCGCATCCCCGCCCGGACGACGACGCGCGGCGGCGCGGCGAGGCGTTCCTCGCGCGGCTCACCGAGTTCTGCGCGACCCGGATCGACCCCGCGCTGATCGAGCGGGAGTCCCGCATCCCCGACGACGTCGTCGAGGGGCTGCGGGAGATGGGCGCGCTCGGCATGAAGATCCCCGAGCGGTACGGCGGGCTCGGGCTCAGCCAGCTCTACTACGGGCGGGCCCTGATGGTCGTGGGGTCGGTCAGCCCGGCGCTCGGCGCGCTGCTGTCGGCGCACCAGTCCATCGGCGTCCCGCAGCCGGTGAAGATGTTCGGCACCGAGGAGCAGAAGGACCGCTGGCTGCCGCGGTGCGCCAAGCAGATCAGCGCGTTCCTGCTCACCGAGCCCGACGTCGGCTCGGACCCGGCGCGGCTGCGCGCCACCGCCGTCCCCGACGGCGACGACTACGTCCTGAACGGCGTCAAGCTGTGGACGACCAACGGCGTCGTCGCCGACCTGGTCGTCGTCATGGCGAGGGTGCCGAAGTCGGACGGGCACAAGGGCGGCATCTCCGCGTTCATCGTGGACATGGCCGCGCCCGGCATCACGGTCGAGAACCGCAACGCGTTCATGGGGCTGCGCGGCATCGAGAACGGCGTGACGCGCTTCCACGACGTGCGCGTCCCGAAGGCGAACCTGATCGGCGCGGAGGGCGCGGGCCTGAAGATCGCGCTCACGACGCTGAACACCGGGCGGCTCTCGCTGCCCGCGATCTGCGCGGCGAGCGGCAAGTGGGCCGCCAAGATCGCCCGCGAGTGGTCGCGGGAGCGGGTGCAGTGGGGGCGGCCCGTCGGCGAGCACGAGGCCGTGGCCCGCAAGGTCGCGTTCATCGCCGCGACCGCGTACGCGCTGGAGGCCATCCTCGACCTGTCCGGGCAGCTCGCCGACGACGAGCGCAACGACATCCGGATCGAGGCGGCGCTCGCGAAGCTGTGGTCGTCGGAGATGGCCTGCCGGATCGCCGACGAGCTGGTCCAGCTGCGCGGCGGCCGCGGCTTCGAGACGGCCGAGTCGCTGGCCGCGCGCGGCGAGCGCGGCGTGCCCGCCGAGCAGCTGCTCCGCGACCTGCGGATCAACCGGATCTTCGAGGGCTCCACCGAGATCATGCACCTGCTGATCGCGCGGGAGGCGGTGGACGCGCACCTGTCCGTCGCGGGCGACGTCATCGACCCCGACGCGTCCGCCGCGACGAAGGCGCGCGCGGCGGCGAAGGCCGGCGGGTTCTACGCGCGCTGGCTGCCGACCCTGGTGACGGGCGCGGGGCAGCGGCCGAACGCGTACGCCGAGTTCGGCGCGCTCGCCAAGCACCTGCGGTACGTGGAGCGCGCCTCCCGCAAGCTCGCCCGGTCCATCTTCTACGCGGCGGGCCGCTGGCAGGGCAAGCTGGAGTACAAGCAGGGGTTCCTCGGCCGGATGGTCGACATCGGCGCCGAGCTGTTCGCGATGAGCGCCGTGTGCGTGCGCGCCAATGCCGATTCCTCCGGCCTTGGTCCGCTTTCCGGATCCATTGTCGACGGCGCGGGCGAGGCCAATGTTCCGGGCGCGTCCGCGGTGCTGCTCGCCGACGCGTTCTGCCGGCAGGCGCGCGTCCGCGTCGAGGAACTCTTCGACGGGCTGTGGCGCAACACCGACGAGATGGACGTGAAACTCGCGCGCGCCGTCCTCGCCGGAGATTTCGCCTGGGTCGAGGAAGGCGTATTGGACCCCTCCATTCCCGGTCCGTGGATAGCGCCCGCCGAACCAGGGCCGAGCGAGCGGCCGAGCGTGCACCGCACCATCGGCTGAGAGGACCGCGCCGACCTGCGGTGCGTGACCGCCGGGCCGCCGTGCGCTACGGTGGCGTGTCCCGGTCGCCGGTCCGTGGGACCGGTCACACCGGGACAGACCGGTCGCCGATTCCGTAGGCCGATTCCCGAACGCCGGGCATTCCGGTTCCGTACGGGTGGGTAGACTGTCCCGACCTTGCGCCAGAGATCAGACCATCCCGAGGGATCCGGTCCGTCGATCCGGCGAAAACAAGCAGAACGCCAACGCACCCAGCGAGCGGGAAGTATGCAGCAACCTGGTCAGAAGAAGTCCATCGCAGGCACCCTACTCAACCTCCTCGGCAGCGGGCCGAAGCCCGAGCCGTCGGCGCCCACCGCGGGCGACGGCGAGGTCATCCAGCCCGCCGCCGGCGACGGCGCCCTGGAGAACCACCTGGGCGGTGACGAGGCCCGCAACTACCGCAAGTACGAGTACGAGACCGTCGCCCCCCACGTCGGGCGCTCCCTGCTGGAGATCGGCTCCGGGCTCGGGCACTTCTCCGAGCAGTTCGCCGGACGCCTCGACTACCTCGTCGTCAGCGACAACGACCCGTACTGCGTCGGCGAGCTGCGCAAGCGCTACGAGGACAACGACGACGTCGAGGTCATCGACCTCGAGCTGCCGGCCGAGATCGAGATCCGGCAGAAGGTCGACACCGTCGTGATGATGAACGTCCTGGAGCACATCAAGGACGACGTCCAGGCGCTGCGCGACCTCGCGTCCGTCACCCTGCCCGGCGGGCGGATCGTGATCTGGGTGCCCGGCTACATGCAGCTGTACGGCGACTTCGACCGCAAGGTCGGGCACGTCACCCGCTACACCCCGGCGACGCTGGAGGCCTCCGTCCGCGAGGCCGGCCTCGTCCCCGAGGTGCTCAAGCCGATCAACTTCCTCGGCGGGATCGCCTGGTGGTTCGCGGTCCGCCGCGGCGGCGCCGGCTACCCCGACCCGCGGCTGGTCAAGATCTACGACCGGACGGTGGTGCCGGTGACCCGCGCCATCGAGCGGCTCGTCCGGCCGCCGTTCGGGCAGACCGTCTTCTGCGTGGCCCGCGTCCCGCGCTAGCGCGGCGGCCGTCCCGCGCCCGCGCGGCGGCCCGGCGACGCCCCGGCGGGCACGAGATCATCACCATGTGAACTCGTGCCCGCCGTTTTCGGTATGTCGCCCGTTACACGGCGCAATGGGCGGAGCACACTGGGAAGTGGCCGGAACGGTCGCGGACCGCCTCTCCGGGGGGAGGAGCACCGCATGCTTCCGCGGTGCGCGCCCGTGAAGGCCGGCCACGTCCGTTCCCGTGTGGTCCGACGGTTCAGTGGCGGGGGTCCGGGAGGGGGGCTCCCGCCACGGAACCATGCCCGTTCGCTGCGGAGCCCCCGCCGGAGCGCGCGGCGGAGCGCGCGGCGGAGCCGGCGAACAGCGCCAGCCGGTGCGCGGTCGCGGCGGCCTCGCCGCGGTTGGCCACGTCGAGCTTGCCGAGGATGTTCGACACGTGCACGCTCGCCGTCTTGATCGAGATGAACAGCGCCTCGGCGATGTCGCGGTTGCTGCGGCCCTCGGCGACCAGGCGCAGCACCTCGTACTCGCGCGGGGTCAGCCCCAGCGGCGCGGACGGCTCGGCGCCGTTCCGGCGCGGCGCCCGCGTCCGGCGCAGCAGGTCGGCGACCTGCCCGGCGAGCGGCTCCGCGCCGAGGCCGGCGGCGATGTCCGCCGCGATCCCCAGCCGCGCGGCCGCCGCGTCGTGGTCGCCGTCCGCGAGCGCGGCCTCGGCGGCGTGGACGAGCGCCTGCGCGCGGGCGTACGGGTTGCCGATCCCCTCCCACGCGGCGGCGGCCGCGTCCCAGGCGGCGAGGTCGAGGACGCCCCGGGCGCGGGCCGCCTCGGCGTCGAAGACGAGCTTGTGGGCGCGCTGCAGCGGGCCGCTGATCGTCAGGCCCGCGGCGCGCTCCTCGATCCGGCGCAGCACCGGCGCGGCGGGCGCGCCGATCTCGGCGCAGGCGGTGGCGCCCGCGACCAGCACCGGCAGCGCGTAGCGGGCGTCGTCGGGCAGGCCCGCCTCCTCGATCACCCGCTCGACCGGCGGGAGCACGTCCTGCGGGCGGCCCTCGGCGAGCGCCATCCGCGCCTCGAGCCACAGGGTGCTGAAGTAGTCCTGCGTCTTCAGCCACTTCATCTTGAGCCGCATGATCTCGCGGGAGCCCGCGAGGCGTTCGCGGGCGGTGGCGAAGTCGCCGCGGGCGAGCGCCACGGCACCGGACAGGACCAGCAGCGACGTCCGGATCGTCACCGCCGGCTCCTGCTCCATCGCGTGGTTCATCACCGCGATGGCCTCGTCCCAGCGGCCGAGGGAGACGAGCGGCTCGGCCTGGTTGATGCACAGGAACGTGCCCTGCGTCCGCGCCACGCCGTACTCGCGGGCCAGTTCCTTGCCCTGCGCGGCGACGGCCGCGGCCTCCTCGTGCCGGCCCGCGCCCTCCAGGAAGTGCGACTTGATGACGTAGTAGCGCAGCAGCACCCGGTGGTTGCCGGCGGCGGTGACGATCCGCTCGATCTCGGCGAGCGTGCCCTCCGTCGCGGCGCTGTAGTCGGAGTAGTCGATGTCGGCGCAGAACAGCGTGATGAGCGCCTGCGCCTCGGCGACCGGGTCGTCGAGCTTGCGCGCGATGGCCAGCGACTCCGCCGCCGCGGCCTGGGCCTCGGGGATGTCGGTGGAGAAGCGCACATAGGTCGCGAACGTCGCGAGGACGCGCGCGCGGAGCACGGTCGGGGGATCGGCGGGCAGCGCCTTCACCGCGGCCCGCAGGTCGTCGACGAAACCGGGCCGCGCCATCTCGTAGCGCATGTGGCCGCGCAGCTCCAGCAGCGACGCCCAGCGCTCGGTGTCCATCGCGTCCTCGCCGGCCGCCTCGACCTCCTTCAGCGCGGCGGTCGCGAACTTCAGGCCCCGGTCGTACTCGCCGGCGAGGTCGGCGGCGGCCGCGGCGTCCTCCATCACCTTGGTGTGGTCGGCGCCGATGCGCTCCGCGGCGTCGGGCACCCGGTCCCAGAGGTTCAGCACCCGCGACAGCATCGTCAGGCACTCGGCGTACGCGAGCGCCTTGCGGGCGTCGGCCGCCGCCCGCCACGACGCGACGAGCGCCCACGTGGCGTCGTTCGCGGCCTTCCAGTGGTGGCTCAGCTCCACCCAGAGCCGTCCGGACGGGACGAGGCTCGGGTCGTTCTCCAGGGCCTCGGCGTAGCGGGTGTGCAGGCGCGTGTACTCGCCGGGCAGCAGGTCGTCGTGGACGGCCTCGCGGATCAGCGCGTGCCGGAACGCGTAGCCGTCGCCGTCCACGACCAGCACGTTCGCGGCGACGGCCGGGCGCAGGACCCGGGTCAGCGCGGCGTCGTCCAGCCCCGACACGGCCGCCAGCAGCGCGTGCTCGATCCGGGTGCCGCCGCCGCTGGCGTCCCGCAGCACGTCCTGGGTCTCCTCCGGCAGCCGCTGCACGCCCGCCAGCAGCAGGTCGCGCAGCGACTCGGGCAGCTCGCAGGCGAGCGTCCCGTCGTCGTCGAGCAGCGCCTCGATGAACAGCGGGTTCCCCTCGCTGCGCGCGTCGATCCGGTCGACCAGGCCGGCCGGCGGCGCGTGCCCGAGCACCTCGGTGACCAGCGCCGCGACGTCCGAGCGGGCCAGCCGGGTGATCTCCAGCCGGCTCACCCGGTCGACCCGCTCCAGCCCGCCGAGCAGGGGCCGCAGCGGATGGGCGCGGTGCAGCTCGTCGGACCGGTACGTCACCACGATCAGGACGGGCGCGACGCTCAGGTTGCGCACGAGGAACGACAGCAGGTCGCGGGTGGAACGGTCCGCCCAGTGGGCGTCCTCGATGACGAGGACGACCGGCTGCCGCTCGGCGAGCCGCTCCAGCAGGGTCAGCACCACCTCGAACAGCCGGGCGCGCTCCTCGCCGGACGCGGCGTCGCTCTCCGGCTCGCCGAACTCCGGCAGCAGCCGCGCGAGGCTCCCGGTGTCGCCGCGCGGGACGAGCGCCGCGACCCCGTCGATGCCGATGTCGCGGACCAGGCCGCGCAGCACGGTGGTGAACGGCGCGAACGGCAGGCCGTCGGAGCCGAGCTCCAGGCAGCCGCCGAGGAGCACGCGGGCCTGCCCGCCGCCGCCGACGGACGCCGCGAACTCGCGGATCAGCCGGGTCTTGCCGAGGCCGGCCTCACCGCCGACCAGCACCGCGCCGGGGGCGGCCGCCAGCGCGTCCTCCAGCACGGCGAGCTCGGCTGCCCTGCCGACCAGGACGGGACTCATCGCACGCGCGCTCACGTCACAAGAATGCCAAATGAATCCGACAATCCCACCTGAATATCAGTCGGTGAGATGGCGCCAGCCCTGACCGCGGTGCTCGTCCAGCCCGGCGACCGGCCCGCCCGGCAGCGGCGGGTGCGCCGAGGTGCGGACCGGGCCCGCGTCCAGCACGCCGCGCGCGCGGAAATGATCGAGGTCGAGCATCTCGGCGCCGGTCAGCAGCGGCGCCACCGGCGCCCCGGCGGCCGACAGCCGCTCCATCGCCTCGTCCCTGGTCAGCCGGGCGATGGCGGCCGCCACCCCGGCGTCCAGCTCGGCGACCCGGCCGAGCCGCTCGGCGAACGGGACGCCCGCCGCCTCGTCCAGGCCCAGCGCGCGGCACGTCGCCGCCCACAGCCGCTCCTCCGACACGACCCCGAGCGTGATCTTCAGGCCGTCCTTGGTCGCGTAGACCCCGTACCCGGGCACGGGCCCGGTCACGTGCGGCGCCGGGGCCGCCGGCTCGACCGGTTGCGGCCGCGTCGCCTCCGGGACGGTGCTCGTCCAGTGCGCGAGCACGTCGGCCATCCCGAGGTCGATCCGGTCGCCCTCGCCGGTGGTGCGGGCCTTGAGGCATGCGGCGGTGATCGCGAACGCGGCCATCGTCGCGGCGGCCATGTCGGCGACCGGCAGCTCCTCCAGGGACGGCGACACCGCGTCCGGCGGCAGCGTCGCCGCGTACGCGCGGTAGTTGACGTCGTGCCCCGGCACCTGCGCGAGCGGCCCGTCGGCGCCGTAACCCGAGATCGAGCAGTACACCAGCCTTGGGTTGCGCGCGCGCAGCACGGCGTCGCCGACCCCGAGCCGGTCCGCGACGCCGGGCCGGAACCCTTCGACGAACACCTCGGCGTCCTTCGCGAGCTCCAGGCACCGCTCGCGGCCCTCGTCGGACTTGAGGTCCAGCACGATGCTCCGCTTGCGCCGGTTGAGCAGGTCGAAGTGCCCCTGGAACATCCGCATGGGCTCGCCGCCGGGCGGCTCCACCTTGAGGACGTCGGCGCCGAGCTGCGCGAGCAGCTGCGTGGTGTACGGGCCGGGCCGCCACATGGTCAGGTCCAGCACGCGCAGTCCGTCCAGCGGCGCCATGTGATCTCTCCGCGGTCTCGGCCCTCCGGCGGGCGGGCGCCCGTCCTCCCGCCATCGTGTCGATCTCCGGACCGCTCAGTCAAGCAAGTGCTTGGTCAGAACCAGCAGGGACCGGTGCCCCAGGCCCAGGACCACTCCTCCGGCACGAGCAGGTGGATGTGGCACGACATGTCGCCCCAGACCACGTACGGCCCCTTGTCGTCCCAGCCGACGAAGCCCAGCTCGACCTGCGTCCGGAGTTGCGCGGGCAGCTGCTGGGGCGTCGCCTTGGGCTTGGGGGCGGCCTCCGCGGGCAGCGTGCCGAGGGCCAGCGTTCCGGACAGCGCGAGCGCCGCGACGGCGGCAGTGACCTTCCTCATGCGCCGATCCTGCCTCCCCTCACCCGAAAATGCCAGTGTTTACTGGCAAGATCCTGCGGGCGGGCTCGGGAACGGGCACTACGGTCACTCCCGTCCTATCCGGACCAGTTCCACCGGAGATCGCGCCACGAGGATGAGCATGGGGATGCAGACCGTCTGGGTCGGCGAGAAGCGGCTGTGCCAGGTGACCGTGTCGGGCTTCCAGGACGTACCGGGCTTAGGCCTTCTTCCCCGGGGCCGGGTGAACGGGGGCGCGGAGATCGTGCGGGGCGCGCGGGCGAGGCTGCTCCGGCACGGCGTCGTGATCGCCGAGGACCTCCGCATCGGGGCGCTGATGGGAAAGGCCGCCCTCACGTCCCGGCTGGAGGCCAGGGAGCGGGTCGGCATCCTGGGCCGGTGCGTCCTGGCCATCGGTCACCGGAGCGTCCTCGACGGCGATCAGATACAGGCGTACGTCCGCGCGGAACCCGCGGGGGTCCCGCCCGATCTCGTCCTGGGGTACCAGGATCCGTTCCCGGAGCAACGGCGGCTGCTCGGACGAGCCGAGGTCCGCGAGGTCGCCGTCGACCCCCTGGCCGGGCCCGTCGCGCGGGCCGTCGTCACCGAAGGCGGGCTGGCGGTCGGCGCCCGGGTACGGGTCGTGCGCGATGGGCGGCCGGTGGCCGAGGCGCTGCGCCTGCTGGCCCTCGCGGACGGCGGCGGCGGACCGCTGGACGAGCTGACGCACGGAAGCACGGGGACCCTGTACCTGGGCCATCCCGATGTGCGTCCCGGAGACATCGTCCAGGCGTATGACGTGCCGCCTCCGCAGCAGACCGAGGGACGCAAGCGGCTCCTCACCGTCCTGTCCGCCGGGTCGAACGCCACGGTGGCCGTGGCGCGCGTCCAGCCGGTGCAGTTCTCGCCCCACGGAGGAGAGGAACTGGCCGTCGGGCACCGCGCACGGGTGCTCCGCGACGAGGTCGTCGTGGCCGACGGGCTGACCGTCGGCATGGTCGAAGAGCCGGGCGTGCTCAAAGAGGTGGGCGTCAGTTACGGCCTCAATACGCGCGTCGGCTGGCTCGACGTCGGCGTCGACTTCCCCGGCCTCCAAAGTGGAGACGAGATCGAGCCGTACGAGGTCCTTGCCGCCGACCACGAGCCGGAACCGGAGATCAGGCGGCCCGAGAGCAGGCGGTTCCTGATCGGTTTCACCATCGGACTCGGCGCCGTCATCGCCTCGTTCGGTTCCGCGGACATCTGGGCGGCCGTTATGGCATGGCGGTCGTTCCGGACACCGCCCGCGGGCGACGGCGCCCTGGACGGGGGCTCGGCGCTGGGTCTCGTCCTGCTCTTCACCGTGCTCGCCGCCCTGTCCACCTGGATGCTCGTCCTTGGCCACGTCCGCCAGCGCCAATGGCGCCGGCAGGCGCGCCGGCGCGCCGGTGCCGCCGGGGACGTCCGTTGACGGGGCGTCCAATTCGGGTGATGCTGGCCGGGTAGGCCAGGCCAGGGGCGCAGTCTGTTTCCGCTGGTGGGGGTGGTCGAGATTCGGTTCGGGCTCTTCTACGACGTGCGGCCGCCACGGCGGTTGAGCCACGCGGAGAGGGCGCGGCAGATGCATGCACGGATCTTCGTCGATGACGGATGCTCTTCGGCCAGGTAGCGGCTCGTCTTGGTCGTGAACGCGGGGCCTGTCAACCTGTGCAGGACGGGAGCGCATAATGCGGATATGCCCTCCTGGCGCAGCATTTCCCCACGCGGCAAACTCGCGGTCATCGTCGTGGCGTACTCGATGGCGCTGTTCGCCGCGATCATGGCCCTGGGTGAGCGATCGGAGGGCACGGACCTCCAGCACTCGCACGCTCGGACCTGGGCGACGGTGGTCGCGAAGCGCACGAGCAGCAAGTATGGAACTGACTACGGGTTGACGTTCAACGACCGATCGGGGCAGGCCCGCACGGTCAAGACCAGCGAACTGGCTTCCAGGTACAAGGTCGGCGACCGCCTGGAGATCTACTACGCCCTCGCTGACGAATCGACGATCAGCGCGGTCCGAGATGGCAGCCCCGGAGCGGCGCAGTTCCGCGAGGCGATCGCTTCCGCGGCGTTCTCGGCGATCTGCCTTGTCCTGGCAGTCGGCCTGACAGTCGTGCGAATCCGCCGGAACCGCGAAGAACGTGGCCCGTTCCGTGGCCACACTCCGGTCGGCCCGGCAGGCGGTTCCATTCGGGAACTCCGCAGACTCAACGGCAGAACCTGAAACTGAGACCCGCTGACGAGTCTGGACGGGTGTGTAGTGGCTGCGGGCATGCCGCCGGTCGGGGGAGACCGTTGACGGAGTGTCTAGTTCGGGTGATGCTGGCCGGGTAGGGCCAGGTTGCGGCCTGTTTTGGCTGGTCACGGGTGGGGAGGTGGTTGAGATTAGGTTTTCACTCTTCTACGAGCACCAGTTGCCGCGGCCCTGGGCGGACGGGCAGGAGCTGCGGCTCTACCAGGACGCCCTCGACCAGGTCGAGATCGCCGACCGGGTCGGGTTCGACTACGTCTGGGAGGTCGAGCACCACTTCCTGGAGGAGTACAGCCACTCGTCCGCGCCGGAGGTGTTCCTCGCGGCGGCGTCCCAGCGGACGAAGCGGATCCGGCTCGGGCACGGGATCGTCCAGCTCCCGCCCGCCGTCAACCACCCGGCGCGGATCGCCGAGCGGATCGCCACGCTCGACCTCGTGTCGAACGGGCGGGTGGACTTCGGGACGGGCGAGTCGAGCTCCGGCGCGGAGCTCGGCGGGTTCGGCGTGCGGCGCACCGAGAAGCGGGCGCAGTGGCAGGACGCGATCGACGCGGTGACCAGGATGTTCGTCGAGGAGCCGTTCGCCGGATGGCGCTCGCCGTACCTGCGGATGCCGCCCCGGAACGTCATCCCGAAGACCGTGCAGAAGCCGCATCCGCCGCTGTGGGTGGCGTGCTCCAGGCGGGAGACCATCCAGTTCGCGGCCCGCAACGGGATAGGCGCGCTGTCGTTCTCGTTCGTCGAACCCGAGGACGCCGGGAAATGGGTGGACGAGTACTACCGCATCCTGGAGTCGGACGAGTGCGTCCCGGCGGGGTTCGCGGTGAACCCGAACGTGTCGGTCGTGCTGCCGATGATGCTGCACGAGGACGAGGCCACCGCGATCGACCGGGGCATCGACGGTGCGCACTTCTTCGCGTTCGCGCTGGCCCACTACTACGGGACGACACCGCACGACCCGGGGCGCACCAGCGTGTGGGACGAGTTCCAGGAACGGCGGGCGTCCAAGGGGTTCGACCGCGAGCGGATCATCGCCAACGCGGAGTCGCTGAACGTGAACGTCGGCTCCCTGCGCGGCGCGGTCGGGACGCCCGGGCAGGTCGTCGATCTGATCCGGCGGTACGAGTCGGTCGGCGTCGACCAGATCTCGTTCGTGCTGCAGGCCGGCCCGAACGAGCACGAGCACATCTGCGAGAGCCTCGAACTGTTCGGCGAGGCGGTGCTGCCGCACTTCACCGAAGGACGCGAGGAGCGGGAGGCGGCCAAGGCGGAGCGTCTCGCGCCCGCCATCGAGGCGGCGCTGGCGCGGCGGAAACCGGCCCGGAGGTCGCCGCCCGGGTACCGGATCGACGAGGACGCCGAGGTCGCCCGCGTCCAGCGCTCGTCCCGCTCCCGCCGTCCCGTGCGCCAGGAGATCCGCGCGGCGGCGAGGCGGCGCGCCACGCGGGGCTTCTACACGCTGGTCCACGGCAGGACGGACGAGCAGATCGAGCGGCGCTTCGGGCCCGGCGCGCAGCGGCTCTTCTTCACCGGGATGGCCCGCGCGTACGATCCGTCCGCCGCGGCCGGGTTCGCGGGCGACATCGAGTTCCGCCTGACCCCCGGGCACGGGCCCGCGACCGCATGGACGATCCGGGTCTCCGGCGGGCGGGCCAGGGCCCGCGCCGGCGGGTCACCGGAGCCCGATATCGTGCTCGCCGCCCGCACGGCCGACTTCCTGCGCGTTCTCGCCGGCGACGAGAACCCGGCGACGCTGCTGATGGACGGCCGGCTGGCGATCCGGGGGAACTACGAGCTGGCGCCGAAGATCAGCGAGATGTTCGGCGGCCCGTCCCCCTACTGAGCCGTCCCTCTACTTGAGGAGGGGTGGCCGTGGTCCCCCGATCACCACGGCCACCACTACGTCTGATGCACCCGGCCCCGTCCGGGTTCGCGGCGGGTTAGCTTGGGCGGGTGAGGATTCGGGGGATCGTCGCCGGTGTGCTCGTTCTGCTGCTGGGCGGGTCCGCCGTTCCTGCGCGTGCGGCGGACGGGCTGGGGCCGCTCGTCGACGTGGCGGCGCGGCGGCTCGACGTCGCGGACCTGGTCGCCGCCGCCAAGTGGGGGACGGGCAAGCCCATCGAGGACAAGGCGCGCGAGCAGCAGATCCTGGACGCGGTCGCCGAGCGGTCCGCGGCGATGGGCGTCGACCCGGCGACGGCGCAGCGGATCTTCCGCGACCAGATCGAGGCGGGCAAGCTCGTCCAGCGCGGCCTGTTCGCGCGGTGGGCGCTCCGGCCCGGCGACGTCCCGGCGCACCGGCCCGACCTGGAGAAGGAGGTCCGGCCGCTGCTCGACCGGATCACCGGCGAGCTGCTCGCCGGCATCAAGGACACGCGGGACGTGCGCCGGAGCCCGTCCTGCCGAACGGAGCTGGCGAAGGCCGTCGGACGGGTCGAAGGCGCCCGGCATCCCGACGCGCTGCATCGCATCGCGCTGACCCGCGCGATTCCCTCGATCTGCTGACGAAGTGCCCCCGCGGGGTTATTGGACCCGGTGTCGGCATGGTTATGTGCCTCTGTGACACGGGATGCGGGACACGTCGTGATCGGCCGGTACCGGCTGGTGGAGCTGCTGGGCGAGGGCGGGATGGGCGCCGTCTGGCGCGCGCACGACGAGCGGATGCGGCGGGACGTGGCGCTCAAGCGGCTCAAGCTGCCGACGAGCCTGGAACCGGGGCTGCGCGACCAGCTGGTGGCGCGCATGGAGCGGGAGGCGCGGTCGGTCGGGATGCTGAAGCATCCGGGGATCATCACCGTCCATGACCAGTTCCACGACGAGGACGGCCTGCCCTGGATCGTGATGGAGCTGGTGCGGGGCCGGTCCTTGGACGCCGCCGTCCGCGAGGACGGCCCGCTGGACGAGGCGGAGGCGGCGCGGATCGGCGCGCGGATCGCGGAGGCGCTGGCGGCCGCGCACCAGGCGGGGGTCGTGCACCGCGACATCAAACCGGCGAACATCCTGCTGGAGGGCGAGCGGGTGGTGGTGTCCGACTTCGGGCTCGCCGCCGTCCCCGGGGAGACCGCCCTCACCGCCACCGGCGCCCTGCTCGGCACTCCCGCGTTCCTGGCTCCCGAGCAGGTCGACGACCGCGAGGCGACCGCCGCGTCCGACGTCTGGTCGCTTGGTGTCACGCTGTACGCCGCCGTCGAAGGGCGTCCCGCGTTCACCGGCGGCAGCATGGCGGCGCTGCTCCTGGCCATCTCGCGGGGCGAACCCGCACCGGCGCGGCGCGCCCGGCTGCTGGCGCCGGTCCTGCGGGACCTGCTGCGCCGCGACCCGCGGCGGCGTCCGAGCGCCGCGGCCGTCGCCGCCACCCTCAACGCGCTCGCCGGAGACCCGCCCGCCGAGACGCCGCCCGCCGCCGAGCCCTCGCCGCCTGCCGACGCCGTTCCGCCGACGCCGTTCGCGGAGCCCTCCCGCCGCGCCTTCCTGCTCAGCGGGGGCGCCGCCGCCGTCGCCCTGGCCGTCCCCATCGGCTATGCCCTCACGCACGACGGGAAGTCGGGGCGCCCTCACGCGAGCCGTTCGCCCGCCGCTTCGGGCCCGCCGCCCCTGGGGAAGGTGCTGAAGGGCCACACGGACTCGGTCACGGCGGTGGCGTTCAGCCCGGACGGGACCGTCCTCGCCAGCACGAGCGACGACGGCACGGTGCGGCTGTGGGACCCGAGGACGGGCGCGCCCATCGGGCAGCCGCTCACGGGCCACAAAGGCGCGGTGCGCTCGGCGGCCTTCAATCACGACGGAAAGACCCTGGTCACCGGGGGCGACGACAAGACGGCGCGCGTGTGGGACGTGGCCGCCCGCCGACCCGACGGCAAGCCGCTCACCGGCCAGTACGACACCGTCTGGGCCGTCGCGTTCAGTCCCGACGGCAAGATCCTCGCCACCTCGAGCGGCCGTGACGTGCTGCTGCGGCACGCGGCCACCCGCAAGGTCTTCGGCGTTCCCGTCGTACATCTCAACACCGTCAGCTCGATGGCGTTCAGCCCTGACAGCCGAACCCTGGTGACCACGACCGAGGAGGTGTTCCTGTGGGACCTGGCCGACCCCGACCCCGCCCACGCCCGCTGGAGGCACCTCAAGGGCGACGCGGGCAGCGTCAGCGGGGTGGCGTTCAGTCCCGACGGCAAGATCCTTGCCACCGCGAGCGCCGCCGACGGCACGGTGCGCCTGTGGAAGGCGGCCACCCGCAAGCAGATCGGGAAGCCCCTCGCCGGCCATGAGGGCGGCGCCGAGGCGGTGGCGTTCAGCCCCGATGGCAAGATCCTGGCCAGCGTGGGCAGGGACAAGGCGCTGCGCTTGTGGGACGTGTCCGCCCGCAAGCCGCTCAGGCCGCCCCTCCAGGAGCACACGGACATCGTCGGCGCCGTGGCGTTCAGCCCCGACGGCAGGACCCTGGCCACCGCGAGCGGCGACAACACCCTCCGGTTGTGGGACATGGCGACCCTGAACCCGCACGCACCTGCCTGACCGGGCGCACGGGCGGTCCGGGCCGTCGAACCGCCGCCGCGGGCCGTGCAACCTTCCGGCGCCCCGGCCGCATCAGGTGGAGTGTGGAGCGGCCGAGGAGCGTGCGCATGCCCGGACGGGACGACGATTTCACCGCCTATGTGACGGCCAGGACGCCGTGGCTGCGGCGGGTCGCGTACCTGCTGTGCCAGGACTGGCACCGCGCGGACGACCTCGTGCAGACCGCGATCACCCGCCTGTACCTGCACTGGCGCCGCGCGTCGGCGGCCGACAACATCGACGGCTACGCGCGGACGGTGCTGGTCAGGGTGTTCCTCGCCGAGCAGCGCGGCGGCTGGCGGCGCCGCGTCCGGCTCGTCGCCGAGGCGCCCGACGGGCCCGGCGGCGCGGCCGACCTCGACGGCGCCCTGGACCTGCGGGAGGCGCTCGCCGCGCTGCCGCCGAGGCAGCGGGCCGCCGTCGTCCTGCGCTTCTACTGCGACCTGTCGGTCGAGCAGACCGCCGACGTCCTCAACTGCTCCACGGGGACCGTCAAGAGCCAGACGGCGCGCGGCCTGGACGCGCTGCGCCGCGTGCTGCGACCGGCGCAGCGCCTCACGGATGGGGAGAACCCGGCATGAACGACCTCAAGGAACGGCTGGCGGAGATCGCCGCCGCGCCCGGACCCGTGACGTCCGTGGACGCCGCCGCGGCGATCAGGAGGGGGCGCCGGATCAGGCGCGGCCGGCGCGCCGCCGCCGGGACGGCGCTGGCCGGGCTCGCGGCGGCCGTCACGGCGGTCGCGGTGCTGCCCGGCTCGCCGGACGGCCCGCACCGCACCGTCCGGCCCGCAGAGCAGGCGGGATACCCGGCCCTGCTGGTGCCGCCGGCCGCGTTCGGCTGGCTGCCGAAGGGGTACGCGCAGATAGCGGTCACGCGGTCCGAAGACGACGGGACCAGCTACACGGTGCAGGCGGGACGGGGCGGCCGCCCGGCGCTGGAACTGACCGTCCTGGAGTCCCGCACCGAACCGCCGATCGCCAACCTCCCCGGCGGGAAGAAGGGCCGCTGGATGAAGACCGCGCTGATCAACGGGCACATCGGGCACTGGACGATCGTGCCGGGCGGCGCGGGCTCGAACCAGGTGCCCGCCGAGCTGCGGTGGGAGTACCAGCCGCACCACTGGGCGCTGCTGTCGGTGACCGACGGCGCGGTCGCGCAGGAGGCGACCGTGCTGCGCATCGCGAAGGGCGTGACGTTCGGTTCACGCGGACCGGCGGCGTTCCCGTTCCGGGCCCGGGGCGTCCCGTCCGGGCTGAAGCCGATCCAGGTCCGCGTCGGCACCGGCCCGGAGGCCTCCGTCCGGCTGACCTCGCCCGGCACGCCGGGCGGCGACCTGGGGATCGAGGTCATGCCCGCGAAGCGGACCCGCCCGCTGGTGAACACGAAGATCGACGGGCACCCCGCCTTCGACTCCCGGTTGCAGCACGGCGGCCCGAAGGCGGACCGGAACCCGTCCGAGGCGCAGCGGCTGGTCGTCTACGGCGTGCGGGGCTTCGACGTCGCCGTGGAGGCGACGGGCGGGCCGCTGCGGCGGCTGCAGGCGTCCGGCGGGCTGACCGGCCTGTACCGCCGCGTGCAGCTGCTCGGCGACGAGCCGGTGCGCTGGACGGCGCCGCTCGGCTGACCGGCGCGCATGGGCCGTTTGTGCCGATGAGGGTCTTCGGCGATGCTTGGGGCGTGTCAACGGAGACTCTCATCGGCGCTGCCGAACTGCGCGCGTTCCTGCACGGTCTGCCCGGCGTGGACCAGGTCGGGGCGGAGGAGCGGGCGGCGCGGCTCGCGTCCCGGTCGATCAAGACGTCGGCGAAGGCCGAGGCGATCGATCTGGCGATTTCGATGGTGGATTTGACCACGTTGGAGGGTGCGGACACCGCCGGGAAGGTGCGGGCGCTGTGTGCCAAGGCCGTCCATCCCGATCCGTCTGATCCGTCGGTGCCGAAGGTCGCGGCGGTGTGCGTGTATCCCGACATGGTCGAGACGGCTGTGGCGGCGTTGGCGGGGTCGGGGGTCGGTGTCGCCAGTGTGGCGACGGCGTTCCCGTCGGGGCGGGCGCCGTTGGAGGCCAAGCTCGCCGACACCCGCGCGGCGGTGGCGGCGGGGGCGAGCGAGATCGACATGGTGATCGATCGGGGCGCGTTCCTGTCCGGTGACGTGGTGAAGGTGTTCGAGGAGACCGTCGCGGTCAAGCAGGCGTGCGGGGACGCGCATCTGAAGGTGATCCTGGAGACCGGTGAGCTGGCCACGCTGGACAACGTGCGGCGGGCCTCCTGGTTGGCGATGCGGGCCGGCGCGGACTTCATCAAGACCTCGACCGGGAAGATCTCGCCGGCGGCGACGTTGCCGGTGACGCTGGTGATGCTGGAGGCCGTGCGTGACTACCGGGCGGCGACGGGCCGTCAGGTCGGGGTGAAGCCGGCGGGTGGGATCCGCACCACCAAGGACGCGATCAAGTATCTGGTGCTGGTGAACGAGACCGCCGGCCCGGACTGGCTGAGTCCCGCCTGGTTCCGGCTCGGCGCCTCCAGCGTGCTCAACGATCTGCTGATGCAGCGCCGCAAGCTGTCCACCGGTGTCTACTCCGGTCCCGACTACTTCACCCTGGACTGAGAGACATGACTGTTTTCGAGTACGCACCGGCCCCCGAGTCCCGGTCGGTCGTTGACATCCGCGGCTCCTACGGGCTGTTCATCGACGGTGAGTTCACCGACGGGCACGGCGAGCCGTTCAAGACGATCAACCCCGCCGATGAGAGTGTGCTGGCCGATATCGCCTGCGCCGATGAGGCGGATGTGGACCGCGCCGTGAAGGCCGCCCGGGCTGCTTATGAGCGGGTGTGGGGGGCGATGCCGGGCGCTGAGCGCGGCAAGTACCTGTACCGGATCGCGCGGATCATCCAGGAACGCTCCCGCGAGCTGGCCGTCTTGGAGTCGATCGACAACGGCAAACCGATCCGCGAGTCCCGCGACGTCGACGTCCCCCTGGTCGCGGCGTGGTTCTTCTACTACGCCGGCTGGGCCGACAAACTCGGCCACGCCGGATTCGGCCCCCACCCCCAACCGGTCGGCGTCGCGGGCCAGGTGATCCCGTGGAATTTTCCGCTGCTGATGCTGGCGTGGAAGATCGCGCCGGCGCTGGCCTGCGGGAACACGGTGGTGTTGAAGCCGGCCGAGACCACGCCGCTGACCGCGTTGCTGTTCGCCGACATCTGCCGCCAGGCCGACCTGCCGCCCGGCGTGGTCAACATCATCACCGGCGCCGGTGACACCGGCCGCGCGCTGGTCGCCCACCCCGGGATCGACAAGGTCGCCTTCACCGGTTCCACCGACGTCGGCCGCCAGATCGCCCGCACCCTCGCCGGAACGTCGAAGAAACTCACCCTGGAGTTGGGTGGGAAGGCCGCCAACATCGTCTACGCCGACGCCGCGCTCGACCAGGCGGTCGAAGGCATCGTGAACGGGATCTTCTTCAACCAGGGGCACGTGTGCTGCGCCGGGTCGCGGCTGCTGGTGCAGGAATCGGTGGCCGAGGAGGTGCTGGAGCGGTTGAAGGCGCGGATGGCGACGCTGCGGGTCGGTGACCCCCTGGACAAGAACACCGACATCGGCGCGATCAACTCCGCCGCCCAACTCGACAAGATCCGCGAACTGTCGGCGTCCGGCGAGCAGGAGGGTGCGGATCGGTGGTCGCCGCCGTGCCGGCTGCCCGATCGGGGGTTCTGGTTCGCGCCGACCCTGTTCACGGGGGTGGCGCAGTCGCATCGGATCGCGCGGGAGGAGATCTTCGGGCCGGTGCTGTCGGTGCTGACCTTCCGCACCCCTGAGGAGGCGGTGACCAAGGCCAACAACACCCCGTATGGGTTGTCGGCGGGGATCTGGACCGAGAAGGGCTCGCAGATCCTGTGGACCGCGCAGCACCTGCGCGCCGGGGTGGTGTGGGCCAACACCTTCAACAAGTTCGACCCCGCCTCCCCGTTCGGCGGCTACAAGGAATCGGGATACGGCCGCGAAGGCGGACGCCACGGGCTGGAGGCCTACCTCAATGTCTGACCGCCTCGCTGTACGCAAGACCTACAAGCTCTACATCGCAGGCGCGTTCCCGCGCTCGGAATCAGGCAGGTCCTACCCCGTGACCGACGGCAAAGGCCGGTTCGTCGCCAACGCCGCCCACGCCTCCCGCAAAGACGCCCGCGACGCCGTCACCGCCGCCCGCAAAGCCTTCCCCGGCTGGGCGGGCCGCACCGGATACAACCGCGCGCAGATCCTCTACCGCATCGCCGAAATGCTCGAAGGGCGCCGCGACCAGTTCACCGCTGAGGTCCGTCACACCGGCGCGTCCAAGGCTCAGGCCGCTGCCGAGGTCGACGCGGCGATCGACCGGTGGGTCTGGTACGCCGGCTGGGCCGACAAGATCACCGCCGTGGCCGGCGCCGCCAACCCCGTCGCCGGACCCTACTTCAACTTCTCCACCCCCGAACCCACCGGCGTCGTCGCCGTCATCGCGCCCGACTCACCCCTGCTCGGCCTGGTCTCGGTGGTCGCACCCGCGATCGTCACCGGCAACACCACCGTCGTCGTCGCGTCCGAGCCCGCACCGCTCACCGCGATCACCCTGGCTGAAGTCCTCGCCACCTCCGACCTGCCCGCCGGCGTCGTCAACATCCTCACCGGACACCGCACCGAACTCACCCCCTGGCTCGCCTCCCACATGGACGTCAACGCCATCGACCTCACCGGCGTCCCGGACGGCGACGTGCCCGCTCTCGAGGACAAGGCGGCCGAGAACCTGAAGCGCGTCTTCCGCGCCTCCGACGACTGGGCCGGCGACCCCGGAACCGCGCGTATGACGGCGTTTCTGGAGGTCAAGACGGTGTGGCACCCCGTGGGCGTCTGAAAGCGGAAATGCCGCGGAGTGTGTAGAGCGTCACGAACGGTGGAATAGAACCCCCCGTAACTGATCATCACGGGGGGTAGATCAGTGCCTACCAAGACCGCATCGCGTACGACGACGAGCCGAGGTACGGCCGGGCGTACGAAGAGCACCACGGCGAACAAGTCCACGGCCGCCAAGAAGACGGCCACCAAGAGCACCTCGGCCGCCAAGTCGCCGTCGAGGTCCACGACCAGCCGCTCGACCGCGAGGAAGACTCCGGCGAAGCGGACCAGCGCCGCGTCGAGCCGGACGTCCACGGCGGCGTCGACGCGCGTCACCAAGGCCGCCGACCAGGCCAAGGCCGCCGCCACGCAGATGAAGTCGGTGGCGACCAAGGCGTCCTCGTCGGCCAAGGCCATGACCGCGATGACCAAGGCCATGACCACCGCCACCAAGGCGATGACCGACGCCGCCAAGGCGATGAACGCCGCGGCGAAGGACATGGCGAAGCAGAAGGCGGCCACGGCCGCCAAGAGCAGGACGGGGACGACCGCGCGCAAGAGCACGGCGTCCGGGACGGCGCGCAAGACCACGTCGGCGGCGAGCCGCTCGCGGTCCACGGCGTCGGCGCGGGTGACCTCGCCGAAGTCGACGGCGCGCAAGACCACGGCGTCCAAGACCAGGCCGTCCACCGCGAAGAAGACGACGGCGGCCAAGCCGCGGACCAGCGCCGCGCGCAAGTCCACCGCGTCCTCGTCCCGGACGACCGCGAGCGCCCGGAGCGGCACCGCCCGCAAGAGCGGCACGTCCCGCTCGTCCGGCACCGCCCGCAAGTCCAGCGCGTCCGGGGCGGGCAAGACCGCCTCGACCCGCCCGCGAGCGGGCGGGGCGACGGCCCGCCGGACCGCCGAGACGGCCGCCACGGCGCCGCCCGCCGGGCCGATGGTCGAGCCCAAGACCTCCAACGGCCTGCAGCACTCGACCAGCACCGACGGCGGCTTCCTGACCGGCCTGACCAACGCCGGCCGGCGCTGACCCGCCCGCGCCCCGCCCGCAGCGGCGCACGG